>DATEDB010000192.1:0-4239 GCA_035286625.1 Bacteroidota bacterium | reverse complement strand
CTGAGGTCCGGATTTCCCTGCCGGGAACGCCGCATGTCCGCGACCGGCGGAAGACCGCCCCTCCCTACCGCACCAGAAGCATCCTGCCGGTTCTCCTGAATGACGGCGTCGCCACCGTGTAGAGATACACTCCCCCCGGATAATCTCCCGCGTCCCACCTCAGGGTGTGGCGGCCCGGAGCGAGGAACCCGTCGTAGATCACACCCACCTTCTGACCCAGGATATTCGTCACCGTGACCCAGGCCCGAACGAGTTCCGGCACGTCGATCCGGATGGACGTCGTCGGGTTGAAGGGATTGGGGTAGTTCCCGTACAACCGGAATTCCGACGGCGCCTCCTCTTCCGCGGTCTCCCCCACTCCGGTAACGAGAGTCCCATCGAGGTAGCCCACCAACCGTTCGAGGACATCCCGCCGTTTCTCCGTAGTGTAGATGCCTTCGAGTCCGAAACCCACCACCACCACCCGTGAACTGTCTCCAACGCCTCCTCTCCTCACCGCAGCCGTGCCCCCGGTGTGGTCGCCGTAGTCGAGGACGGGCACGGTTCCGGGGTCGAGCGAGGCAAGGACGTCCCGGGATGTCTGGTTCACCACGCCCGGGCCCGTCGTGAAGAAATCCACACCGTCCAGGATCTCGCCGGGGATGCCGCTGTGATATGCCAGGACGGTGTTGGACACGAAGCCGACACGGATCAGGTCGGCGAAGAGGTGCGCGCCCGCGTTGTTTTCCGCGAGGTTCTGACCCACAAGGAGGAGATGCGCCCCCGAACCGATGGCCGCTTCCAGGGAATCGAGCACCCCGGGGGGCAGGGAATCGGCGCGATCGGCGGTATAGTAGATCAGGATCCTGCGCCCGTATTCGACCGACCGGCTCATCGGCGCCGGTCCCTGCCGGGCCTCATCCCACCGGCCGGACCGCAGCCCAGCATCCGACGCAGCGGTTTCGTAGTACGACAGATATTTTCCGCTGTCGAACGCGGAAACGATGAACAGATCCGCCGGGTTGACCCGGATCGTTATGACGGTATCGGAGAAGACCGCCAGGGGGGCGATCACGGTCGGGGTGTACGGGATCACCGATTCGACCGAGAGCCGGGTGAATTCGTTCACTCCCGGTTCGGTGACGTAGACACTGTCGAACGTGAATCGGCCGTACCCGTCCGTAACCGCCGTGATCGTCGTGTCGCCGACCGAACGGGCGAGGGTGAGCGAGGCGACACCTTCCACCGGATCGCTCGTGGCGGAATCCGCGACCGTGCCTGAAATCACCGCCTTCCCCAGGGCCTCCATGGGAACCTGCGTGGTGAGCGCCGAGTCGGGCTCGAAGTTCACCGGAAACGTCCGGGTGTGATACGGGTATGACGATGCGGACAGGAGCGGGTCGGCGGTCGGGTCTCCCTCGAAATATCCGAAGGTGAATACTGGGTCCGTTGCGCTGACCGTCCGGGCTTCGCCGGTGGCGAGGTTCAGCACTTCTCCGTTGCGCAGCGTATCGCCCGTCAGGGAGTCCGCGAGAACGCCGGAAAGGAAGGTCGAGGTGGTCAGAAGCCGGAATATTCCGAGCGAGCCGAAAAATCCGCCGGTCGCCGCCAGGACGATTTCGGCGGGATCGGCCGGGTGAATTTTAAGACTCCACATATAACTCGACGGGGGAAGCCCCCCGGAGAGCGAGACCCAGCTCCCCCCGCCGTCTGTGGAGCGGTAGACCGTTGAAAGTGCGCCGCTGAACGACCCCGCATAGATGACGTCGGGGTCCGCCGGATCGATCGCGAGCGCCCAGGTGGCGGATTTCTGCAAAGCCGTGCGGAACCAGGCGGCCCCCCCGTCCGTCGATTTCCAGACGTCGAGTGTGGAGTCCAGGGATCCGTAGGTCGTGGCGTAGGCGACGAGCGGCGCCAGCGGATGGAAAACGATTTTGGGGACTTCCTGAAAATTCGAACCGGCGGTGCCCGGCTTGACGATCATCCAGCTCACGCCCCCGTCGGTGCTGCGTGAGATTGTGCCTCCTCCCGTCCCCGCGCAGAGGATGTCCGGGTTATCGGGTCTGACCGCCAGGGCGCAGAGCCGGTTGGAGGAGATGCCCCGCGAGGCCCAGGTGGCGCCCCTGTCGGTGCTGCGGTAAACCATTCCATCGGGAAAATTTCCGGCGTACATCGTATCGGGAGCCGGGGGATACATTGAGATGCTTTCGCCGTCGATGCTGAAACCGGGGATGACGATCGACCATGTGGCCCCCCCATCGGTCGTACGGCGCAAACCCCCGCTCGAGGCGGCGCAAAACACCAGTGACGTATCCGAGGGATGCACGACGATCTGCCGGATGGCACTCAGGCCGGAATTGCTCCAGAAGTTCCAGCTGTCACCCCGGTCCCGGGAGATGATGATATCGCCGCCGGCGCCCTCCGCGTAGTAGACGTCGGGATCGAGCGGGTTCAACGCGACCGTGAGTCCGGCAGCGTCACCGCGCTTCCGCCACTCCTGTTGCTGCCCGAAACCCCCGCAGGTCACACTCAGCAGGAGAATCAGCAATCCGCGGGCGGCGTCCCGGTGGCACGCCGGAACCCGTCGCCGCCGGGTCAGGCCACCCAATTTATCTGCCCCCCTCCATCGTCGGGGCAGGCCCGAGAACGTCGTTGATGGTGAGATTATGGATGGTTCCCAGACCCAGCGCCGTGATCCCCGCCTCGATCTTCGCCCTGTCCCCCACGACGATGATCGCGATATTATCCGGATCGATGTATTTTTTCGCGGTCGCCAGGACCTGGTCTTTGGCCACGCCGAGAATATTTCCCACGTAGGTGTTGAAATAGTCGTCGGGCAATCCGTACATGACAAGGTCCGCCAGCTCACCGGCGGTCTGTGAAATCGTCTCGAAACTGTTGGGGTAGTCCAGGGCGACGTAGTTCCGGGCCCTGGTCAGCTCGTCGTCGCTGACCGGCTCTCTGATCCCTTTCAGTTCGTTGAAAAATTCGGTCAGCGCCTTGTCGGTCACGTCGGTCTGGACCGCCGCGCTCGCCAGGAACGGCCCCCGGGAGAGCCGGTACATGAAGCGGGATCCGGCCCCGTAGGTGTAGCCGTTGCGCTCCCGCAAATTCTGGTTGAGGCGCGACGAAAACGATCCGCCGAGGATCGTGTTCATGACGATTGTGGCGTAATAGTCCGGCGTGGACCGGTCCACCCCGATTCTTCCGATCCGGATTTCGGACTGCGCTGCCCCCGGTTTGTCCACAAGATAAATCTCCCTGGACGTCACCTGGGATGACGTCGGGACCTCCGGAATATCGATGTTCTCGCCTTGCCAGCCGCCGAAATATCGATCCAGCAATTTCATCACCCCGTCCGGGTTCACGTCTCCGACGACGATCACCGTCGCGTTTGAGGGAGTGAACGTCATCCTGTGGAACCGGCGGAGATCTTCAACCGAAAAACTCCGGATGCCCGACTCGGTACCGATGGACATCGCGCCATAGGGATGCGATTCGCCGTACAGGGTCTTATTGAACAGCGCCGAGGCGATCGCCCTCGGTTCGTCGTGCCATTGGATGAGCGTCGTCAGCCTCTCGTTTTTCAACCGCTCGAGTTCTGCCTGCGGAAACATCGGGCGCAGCACCATATCGGCCAGAAGGGGCAGGGCCGAGTCGATTTTCGAAAGGGGTGTGAATAGATTCACTCCCGAGGAATGCATTCCGGCGTAAGCGGAGATGGACCCCCCGAGGAAATCGATCGCGTCGGCGAACTCAAGAGAGCTCCTCTCCCCGGCGCCCTCTTCCATCATGTCGGCCGTCATGCCCGCCAGCCCGGTTTTTCCCTGCGGATCCATGGCGCTGCCGCCGCGGACCATGATTTCGATCTGCACGAGCGGGACCTTGTGGTTCTCCATCAGTACAACCCCGACGCCGTTTCTGAGTTTCAGGTGCTGGGGGGTTGGAAGTTTGAGCGAGGGCGGCGGCCCCAGCGTGATGGGGCTCCCTCCCTGCGCCAGACCGGTCGAGACGGTCAGGACCGACAGCAGGATGATCCGGACGAACCCGGTGAGCGACGATCGTGCGGTGAAGGTCCTGTTCATTTCGAGCCTCCTTTCGGGGGGGCCGACAGTTCCTTTTTCCCTTCGGGAACGACGCTCAGCACCACACGGCCGTCGTCCCTGAGATACGTCCGGGTGATGGCGGTGATGTCGTCGGGCGAGATGGCGGTGTAGCGGGAAAAATCTTCATTCAGATAATCGGGATTGCCGGTCCTGG
>DATEDB010000191.1:0-2924 GCA_035286625.1 Bacteroidota bacterium | reverse complement strand
TTCAGGAGAGCCGTATGAGGGAAAACCTCACGTACGGAATCGACGAGGGTCTAATGGAAACAGCGGTGATGGCTTGCTTGAGCGGGACACTCGACCCGAAAGGGGAGAAACGACCTGGACTCACATAGCCTGTACACTACTGCGCCATTTTACTACTCTACGACCGAAGCCTGCCACCCCGCCCCGGCTCCGATTCCTTGATTTTCACCTGATTTATCTCTATTTTGATTTAATTTTCACACCCCGCCGCACCTCATTAATGGAACCGCAGGAACCCGGGACGTCCGCCGAAGGTCCGACCGACGACATCAACGAACTCATGCTTCGCCGCAGGGAGGAGCTTTCTTCTCTCATTGCGATGGGCGTCAACCCCTATCCCTATTCTTTCGAGATCACCGATTCGGCAGCCGGCATCCTCGCCCGCTACGCTGACGGCGGGAAGGAGTGGAACGTCCGGATCGCGGGAAGAATCATGTCGATCCGCAGGATGGGGAAGGCCTCCTTCTGTCACCTGCAGGATTCCTCGGGCCGGATCCAGGCGTACCTCAAAAAAGACGACCTCGGCGCCTCCTACGACGCGTTCAGGCTGCTGGATATCGGGGACATCGTCGGGATCTCAGGGTATGTCTTCCGCACGAAAACCGGGGAAGTGTCAGTCCACGCGCGGTCGTTCGACCTGCTGGCGAAATCGTTGCGGCCCCTGCCCGTGGTGAAGGAAAAAACCGATGACCAGGGAAACAAGGTCGTCTTCGATCCCTTTGCGGACAAGGAGCTGCGTTACCGTCAGCGCTATGTGGACCTCGCGGTCAACCCGCCGGTGCGCGAGCTGTTCATCCGGCGCGCGGCCGTCTATCGCTCGATCCGATCGTTCCTGGACGCCCGCGGATACCTTGAAGTCGAAACGCCCATCCTGCAGCCCCTCTACGGCGGCGCCTTCGCGCGGCCCTTCATCACGCACCACAACGCCCTCGACATCGACCTCTACCTCCGGATCGCCGACGAGTTGTATCTCAAGCGCCTGATCGTGGGCGGGTACGACGGGGTCTACGAGTTCGCGAAGGACTTCCGGAACGAGGGGATGGACCGCTCGCACAACCCCGAGTTCACGATGCTCGAGCTCTACGTGGCCTACCGCGATTACCTCTGGATGATGGACCTCGTGGAACAGCTGATCGTCACCGTGGCCAGGGCAGTCAACGGCCGCGCCGACACGGTCGTCGTCGGCCGGACCATCGACTTCGCTCCCCGGTGGAAACGCGTCACGATGTCCGGCGCGATCCGTGAAAAGACCGGCGCCGACATCGCCGGTATGGATGAGGCGGCGCTTCGCTCTACCGGTCAAAAGCTGGGCCTCGACCTGGAGGGTGTGGTGGGCGCCGGCGCGATCATCGACGAAATTTTCAGCGAACTCGTCGAACCCTCGCTCATCCAGCCCACGATCGTCATGGATTACCCCGTGGAAATGTCCCCGCTGGCGAAGAAACACCGCTCCATCCCCGGGATCGTCGAGCGGTTCGAAGTGATCGTCAACGGGCAGGAACTCTGCAACGCGTTCAGCGAACTGAACGATCCGCTCGACCAGCGGGCGAGGTTCGAAGAACAGATGAAATCCCGCGACAGGGGGTATGCGGAGGCACAGGTTCTCGACGAGGACTTCATCCGGGCCCTGGAATACGGGATGCCGCCGGCTGCGGGCCTCGGCATCGGAATCGACAGGCTCACCATGCTCATCACCGGCGCCGAATCGATCCGCGATGTCATCTTCTTCCCTCAGATGAAACCCGATAAGGCCGGCAGATGACTCCGTCCGACGCCATCGTGTATAATAGATACGGCGCGCTCACACGTTTGGCGGCAGGGACGCTGCGGGTCCTCCTGGCCGTCCTGCTCGGCGCGGCCTCCCTGCAGGCCGGAACGACGGGCATCCTCGAGGGAACGGTGGTGGACAGGGAAACCGGAGAACCGCTCATCGGCGTGTCCGTAACCATCATCGGAACGAACCTGGGCGATGCGACCAACGCCGACGGGTACTTCACGGTGGCCAACGTGGAGGCGGGCATATATGATGTCCGTATCACCAATATCGGCTACCAGCAGGTGAACTACCGGGGAGTGACCATACGCCCCGACCTCCGCACCACAATTAAAATCGAAATGGTGCAGTCCGCGGTGGAACTCGCGCCCGTCGAGGTCACCGCCGAGCGGCCGCTCATACAAAAGGATGTCACCGGCACGAACTACTCGATCGGCGCCAAACAGGTGGACCGGCTGCCGGTGAAAAACGTCCAGGATCTGCTCGCTCTCTTCCCCAGCGTCACCGCGGAGGGGAACGTCCGCGGGGGCAAATCGAGCGAGGTGGTCTACCTGGTCGACGGCCTGCCGATGCAGGACGTCGTCGGGGGCGGGATCGGCGGTTCGCTTCCGAAGAGCGCCGTCACCGAATTTTCCGTCCAGTCGGGCGGATTTGAAGCGGAGTACGGCAACGCGCTCTCCGGGGTGGTGAACATCATCACGCGTCGGGGAGGCGCGTCGCATTCGGTGATCGCCCGCGTCGAGAAAGACGACTGGCTGGCGGGATCCTGGGATACCCAGAACAACCGCGCCACCGAAACGGAGCTGAGCCTCTCGGGCCCGCTCCTGGCCGAGAAACTGTTTTACTTCGGCGCCGCGACCTACCAGGTCAACGACACGCGCTGGTGGCAGGACTTCGACAACTTTTTCAAGAGTCGTATTTTCAAGGACCTCAGCGGCATAGCGAAAATGGATTACGCGATATCGCCGTCGGCGAGGCTGACCGTGCAGAACATCTTCTCGCTGCGCTCCTGGAGAGACTATGAGTTCAGCTGGAGGTTCGACCTTCCGGGTCTGCCCCAGCGTTCGAGGAGGTCGTACCGGACCACGACGACCTTCACTCACACGCTGTC
>DATEDB010000190.1:0-4628 GCA_035286625.1 Bacteroidota bacterium | reverse complement strand
CCTCTTCGACGGCTTTCGTGTTTTCATCCTCCAGCCGGACGATTTCCTCCTCCGTCAGTTCGTCCGACCCGAGGAGATAGGCGCGGAAACGGGCCACCGGATCGGAGCGGCGGGCCTCGTCCACTTCCGCCTGGTCGCGGTACAGCTCCTGCCGGTCAGAATTGCTGTGAGAAAACATCCGTACGCAGTCGGCGTGCACGATCGCCGGCCCCTTCCCGGATTTGACATAGTCGAGCGCCTCCTGCATCCCCTTCCACGAGTCGAAGACATTCGTCCCGTCGACCCGCTCGATCCTGACGTTCTGAAACCCGGAGAAGTTGTCGGCCACGCACATGTTGGCGGCCCCTTCCCGCAGCGGGACAGAGATCCCGTACCGGTTGTTCTGGATCACGAACACGACGGGGAGCGCCTCGCGCGCCGCGCCGCTGACGGCCTCGTACACGAAGCCCTCGGAGACGGAGGAATCCCCGAAGCTGGCGAACGCGATTTCATCCCCCCGGTACCGCCTGATGGCCCGCGCGACGCCCGCCGCATGGAGGGCGTGATTGCCGGTGGCCGAAGAGACATTCTGGATCCGGATGGAAGGCTTGGAAAAATGATTGCTCATGTGCCTGCCGCCCGAACCGGGGTCGGATGCGCGGGCGAGGCCGTTGCGGATCAGTTCGTCGAGCCTGAGCCCCGCCGCGAGGCAGGTCAGCAGGTCCCTGTAGTAGGAGAAGAGGAAGTCCTTCCCCGGACGGAAGGAGAGTCCGAGGATCAGCTGGATGCCCTCATGGCCGGCGCAGGACGACTGGTAGGACCAGCCCTTCCCCTGCCGGACGTAGGTGGCCGCCTTGGTGTCGAGCACGCGCCCCAGGTGAATCAGCTGGTACCAGCGTTTCAGGGTCTTGGAGTGGACCGTGATCCCGTTATCGCCGAGCGGCTTGAGGGATATTTTCTTATTCTCTGTTTTAAGGCTCTGTATCTTCCCCGCCATTCTGTCCTGTCTGCCGGTTGAACAATCCCGTTAGACTGAAAAAATAGAAAAAATTTTAACTTTAGACAAATTTGTCTATATTCTTCTTCTAATCCGTTCGATATTCCCCAATGTAACACCGCGGCCGGTTGCGCGCGGAACGCACCGGACGATCAATGCCAGAAACATCTCTTCATATCCTCTTCGTCGGAGACATCGTCGGTAAACCCGGCCTCGAACTGACCGAGACGGTCCTGAAAAGTTTTCTCCAGAAGTACAAGGTGGATTTTTGCTTCGCCAACGGCGAGAACCTGGTCGAGGGGAAGGGGATCAACGAGGAGTACGCCAAACGTGTCTTCGACCTGGGCGTGCACGTCATCACCGGCGGTAACCATACATGGGACAACTGGAGCACCCGGAAAGTCCTCGCTTCCAACAGGAACGTCCTCAGACCGCTGAACTACCCGGCGGACAACCCCGGGAACGGATTCATCGTCTACGACCTGGGGGAGAAGGGCAAAATCGGCGTTCTCAACCTGCAGGGACGGGTGTACATGCAGCCGATCGACTGCCCCTTCAAAAAAGCGGAGTGGGCGGTGGGGAAAATCCGCGAACAGACGAATGTCGTTCTGGTCGATTTCCACGCCGAGGCGACGGCCGAGAAGGTGGCCCTCGGGTGGTTCCTCGACGGTCAGGTGTCGGCCCTGTTCGGGACCCACACGCACATACAGACCGCGGACGCAAGGATCCTGCCGAAGGGGACGGCGTACATCACCGATACCGGGATGACCGGCCCCTACGATTCGGTGATCGGGCTGAAAAAGGAAATCGCCCTGAAGCGCTTCATCCATCAGACCCCCCATAAATATGAGATGGGTGCCCACGACGTCCGCCTGAGCGGGGTGTTCGTCGAGGTCGATACCCGGACCGGGCTGGCGCTTCGCATTGAAAATTTCATGTATCCCGCATTCAGGCCGTGAGCGCGACGATCATCGACGGCCGCGCGATCGCCGAATCCATCCGGGGCGAGGTGAAGAAAGCATCCGGGGAGCTGAAGGCCTCAAAAAAAATCACGCCGGGCCTCGCGTTCATCCTGGCGGGGGAAGACCCCGGTTCCCAGGCGTACGTCCGCATGAAGGGAAAGGGATGCGAGGAGGCGGGTTTTTTTTCGATCACCGAACGGCTCCCGCAATCGATCAGCGAAGAGGAGGTGCTCCGCCTGATCGAGAGGTTCAACGCCGATCCGAGAATCCACGGTATCCTGGTCCAGCTTCCCCTCCCGGCCCATATTCGGGAGGAGCGCGTCATCCGGGCGATCGATTACAAAAAAGACGTCGACGGGTTCCACCCGGTGAACGTCGGGCGTCTGGTCATCGGCAGGCCCTGCCTCAAGCCCTGCACGCCCCTCGGGATACAGGAGCTCCTGGTCCGGAGTCGGATCGAGACCTCCGGCCGGCACGTGGTGATTATCGGAAGAAGCAACATCGTCGGCAAACCGATGGCCAACCTTCTCGTCCAGAAAGGAAGGGGGGCGAACGCCGTGGTGACGGTGGTGCACTCCGCCGCCGCCGACATATCGAAATTCACGCTCCAGGCCGACATCCTCATCGCCGCGATGGGGCGGCCGAAATTCGTGACTGCACCGATGGTGAAAAAGGGTGCCGCGGTGATTGACGTCGGGATCAACAGGGTGCCCGATCCCTCGGTAAAATCCGGCACCCGCCTCGTCGGAGACGTGGACTACGACTCGGTGCTGCCCAAAGCGGCGTTTATTACCCCCGTACCGGGAGGCGTCGGCCCGATGACGATCGCGATGCTCCTTTCCAACACCCTCGCCGCCGCCGCCGGCACGCTCTACAACGACTGACCGCACAGGCCCGGCCCGCGGGAGGCGGCCCGAATGACTCATCCCACCCCGCTCATTCACCGGACGTGGTCCCCGTCACCCCGTCTCCGGCCATTCCTTGATTGTAATCTCATTTTTTAATAAGTTCGGTAGGATTTTTTACCACTGCGGAGAACCGTGAGCCAGCAGAAAAGAGTCGTGGTAGGCGTCGACGGTGGGGGGACCAGGACCCGCGCTCTGCTCGTCAGTTTCGACGGGACAGTGCTCGCCGAGGCGGCGGGCGGGGCCTCGAACGTCCAGAAGAAGGGGGTTGACGGCTCGGCGGATGTCATCTTCGAGGTCATTCGCAAATGCATGGAAAAAGCCGGGAGTCCGCACCAGGCAATCGCCCACGTGGTCATCGGCGCTGCGGGCGCCGGCAGGCCCTCCACCCGTTCTGAACTCACCGCGGCCATCTCGTCCCTCGCGCAGAAAAACAAGTCTCCGTTCATCCAGGTCACCGTTGAAACTGACGCCCGCATCGCGCTCGAGGCGGCCTTTCCCGGCAAACCGGTGATCGTGCTGATCGCGGGCACAGGGTCGATCGCCCTCTACCGGGCCGACGACGGGCAGATCCACCGCGCCGGGGGGTGGGGGAACCTCATTGGCGACGAGGGATCGGGATACGCCATCGCGCGCGACGGCTGCTCGGCGGTCATGAAAGAATATGATGGCCGGTCGGAAAAAACCCTCCTCAGTGCAAAAGCCAGGGAGTATTTCGATCTCACCGACCTCGAGGACCTCATCCAGAAACTATACGCCGAGAAGACCGACCTGGCGTCCTTCGCCGAAAAAGTCCTGGAGGCCTCCGTCGAACGCGACCGCACGGCCAGGCAGATTCTGATACACAACGCCGCGGAACTGGTCGAGACCGTCCGGATCCTGACCCTCGCCCATCCCCCGAAGAATAAACTCCCCGTCTGCCTGATGGGGGGATTGCTCGACCATGACAACGACTACTCGAAACTGGTCAGGGAAAAACTTTCCGCGACGCTGCCGCAGATCATCATCCAGAAACCAAAATTTCCGGCGGCATTCGGCGCGGCCATCCTCGGGCTGAATGCGTTCCGTTAAACCGGTATTGTCCCTCCGCGTCCTCGCGGCCGTTCTCTGCCTCCTGGCGTGGCAGGGTTGCGGCCCGAGCAGGCCTTCAGTCTCCGTTCCCGGCGCCCCCGAAGAACTCCCCCCTCCGGACGAAACACCCGTCGAGGCCCTCTCGGGCGGCGAATCGGACTGGGCCGGCGAGACCCTCTCGTCGATGAGCCTCGAGGAAAAAATCGCCCAGATGGTGTTCGTGCGCGCGTACGGCTTCTACCAGAACGACCGCACCGACCGGATGCGGCGCCTGTTCGACCTGGTCGCCCGGGAAAAAGTGGGGGGCATCGGTCTCTTCCAGGGGGATGTCCATACCAGCGCGCTGCTCGTCAACCGCCTGCAGGAGATGTCCGCCGTTCCCCTCCTGGTGGGGGCGGATTTCGAATGGGGGATGGCGATGCGGACCCGCAGGTCCACGAGGTTTCCCGAGGCCATGGCTCTGGGGGCGACGCGCGACACCGTCCTCGCCTACCGGATGGGGAGGCGGATCGCCGCGGAGGCGCGGGCGATCGGGGTTCACCAGGTGTACGCGCCGGTCTCGGACGTGAACAACAACCCCCTGAACCCGGTGATCAACACGAGGTCGTTCGGGGAAAATCCGTATCTGGTCGCCTCGATGGCCTCGGCGGTCGCGCGGGGACTGCAGGACGGCGGCGTCATCGCGACGGCGAAACACTTCCCCGGTCACGGGGA
>DATEDB010000189.1:0-2841 GCA_035286625.1 Bacteroidota bacterium | reverse complement strand
TCGACCGGCCGCTCAACAAGCGCGGCCTGCGGGACGCGCCCTTCATGGGGAAACTCCTGGCCGACATACTGGCGAAACAGGGCGACTCCCTGCAAGTAATAATGACGAGCCCGGCCGCGCGCGCCGCCGCCACCGCAAGGCACTTCGCCGGGGCCATCGGCATGCCGATAGCGAACGTCAGGGAAGCGAAAAACATGTATAACGCAGATCCCGACGTCCTGCACGACCTCATCTTCGAACTCGACGACAACCTCGGGAGTGCCATGCTCGTGGGGCACAACCCGGGGATGACACAGCTGGCGACCTCGCTCTCGCCGATCCCGATCACACACATGCCCACGTGCAGCATCGTCGCGCTGCAGTTTCCCATCCATTCCTGGCAACTGGTACGCCCGGGCACCGGAACACTGAAATTTTTCGAGATGCCGAAGAACCACCTTGACTGACGCGCCGCCGGGTGCCGCCCGACGGGGCCCTCACCGCGCGGTACTTCCCCTTCTGATTCTCTTCACCGTTTTGCCCGCATCGGGTTCGCCCGCCGGGCCGGATGGAACGATCGTCCCGGTGCCGGCCCTGCCGGACTCCGCCATTGCCCCGTCGTCGCTTCCCCGGACAATCCTGAACGACATCGGTGTGGCATTTCGCGATGCACTGGGGTTCTATCTCGCCCCGTTATCGTTCGGACCGGAGGACCGGACACGGACCGCGGCCGGCCTCGGTGCGGTGGGGGTGGTCATGGCGATGGACGAGCCGCTCAACAGTCTGCTCATCAGCCACCCCGACCAGGGATTCATGCACGAACCGCTGGAATGGGCGCAGGAGTGGGGAAAGCTGCGCACGATGCAGTACGCAAGTGTGGGCGTGTACCTGGGCGGATTGCTGGCGGGCAAAAACGACATCCGCGTGACGGGGCGTCTCATGGGGGAGGCGCTGATGCTCGCGGGCGCCCCGGCGATCACGCTGCAGTACGGGTTGGGCAGAAGCAGGCCGAGTTCCGGCGACGGGGCCTTCAAGTATAATTTCTTCGAGTGGAGCAACGAATTCCAGTCACTGCCGTCGGGGCACGCGACCGTGGCGTTCGCCATCTCGACGGTGCTGGCCAAACAGATCGACAGGGTGTGGGCAAGCGTGCCCCTCTACGCGTTCGCCGGGCTCACCGCGTTATCGATGACCTGGGGGAATGAACACTGGCCGAGTGACGTGCTGATCGGATCTGCCCTCGGGTACCTCGCGGGTAGTTTCGTGGTTTCAGAGGACAATAAGAGGGCTGCCGGCGGGATGGGGAGCGGGGGCGCCGAAGACAATTTCAACCGGTTCGATATCGGGTTCGGGGCCGGAGGAGTGTCTCTGAAATATCATTTTTAACGGGCCGCGCGATCTCCCTGCCGGAATCGCGACGGCATGACCTACCGGAGTCGGGCCAGGGGGGGGATCCAGCGTTGGTAGAGAACCCTTCCGCCGCTTGTCTTATCTTCAACTCCGATCACCTTCAGCATCACCCCCCCGTCATCGTAGACATCCAGCGTCATGTAGCCCGCCGTCTCGGAAGCGAAGAGCGTGTTCCTTCCCCTGGAGAGGGGAGAGGCGTGATCGAGGATGCCGTTGCCGCTGACCAGGAACCAGAGATCGTCGGTGGGACGGATGACCTGCAGATCGTGTTCGTGGCCCGAGGCATAGATTATGCGTCCGCCCTTCACCAGCAGGGGTCCGAGTTTGAGGACCATGTTCTTGTACCGGCTGTTGGACATGTCCTGCTCCGAGTAGCCGGTGGTCCGCAACAACGGATACGCCGAACCGATGACGGGCAGCGGCAGCCACAGGAAAGCGACGATGTTGCGCAGGGGGAAGATGTGGTCCCGCCAGTCGAAGAAACCTCCGTGCGGGCCGTGAGTTTCGAACGGGTGATGCCCCAGGATGATGGTCACCTTCCCGGTGAACTCAGAGATGAGCATCCAGAGGGAATCCGCAATGATCTCCGCTGTCGCCGAATCCGAGTCGGCGCCGGGGTAGGTCGGCTTATCGTACCTGTGCAGCCACCACTGCGTGTCGAGGGCGATGACCTGGAGGACGTCGTTGCGCACCACGAGGGCCGGACCGGGCCCGGCGCTGTCCGGGACGAGGCGGATCCGGGAGTTGGTGGCGGCGCGGATATACTTCGATTGCCTCACGACGCTCGCCCTGCCGTCTTCACCCATGCCCGCCCAGTCGTGGTTGCCGGGAATGAAAATGCCCCGCATAGCAGTATCGGAGAAAAACGGCACGAGCTCGGTGTCGATGACGCTTTCGGCGCGATCCCGGTCCGGGTCGCCTAAGGGGGGCATGCCGTTGTAATAGACGTTGTCGCCCAGATAGGCGGTGAACTTCGGCGTTGTGATGTTTTTGGATTCAACGGCGATGGCCCTGATGGGCGCGTCGTTGTCCGGGCCAGCGTACCCGGCGTCGCCAATGAACGCGAGGTGGTAGACGGGCGTCGAGCCGGGCGCCGGTCCGCTGAGTGAATCGGGCGCCGCGGCCTCACCGGGCCGGAGGTAGTATGGGCCGATGCCGCAACCGGCCATGAGGACCGAAAATGCTAACGCGGCGACCGGCGGGATTTTGGCGAACGGGCGATCGAATGGGTTCAATGGTTTTCGGGCATTCGTTTCCGGGCCTCGCATCTTAACTGGTTTGAATATAGGGATTGCGGGGGGGAGAGGCAAAGTTCCGGGAGTTCTGAGCCCGGTCATGTTGAGAATGTGCCGGCGACCTGATTAGGGATCGGATTGAATTTGTCGAAAAATAACCATAAAGTTGAATGGCATCCACCGGGGCAGGATGATACATCCCACAGAATTACCCGGA
>DATEDB010000188.1:0-3287 GCA_035286625.1 Bacteroidota bacterium | reverse complement strand
TGACGGGAGCTCCGGTCGGGGCCCGGCGGCCCTTCCGGGCGCCCGCGCCGCCGGAACGTCGCGCCGGTTTCTTATTCTTCATTGACCACCCACGGTTCGAGAAGTTTGTCGTTGAGGCCGTCGAGGAACCTCGAGGGTTTCGTCAGGATCAATCCCGATTCGCGGTCATAGACGTTGATCGGGTAGGTGATGAACAGGTTTTCCTTCGCGCGCGTGCAGGCCACGTACATCAACCGGCGCTCCTCCTCCAGTTCGTCGGGATCGTCCACCGATCGGAGGGAGGGGAAACGGCCGTCGAGGGCGTAAATCACGAACACGCTGTGCCACTCGAGGCCCTTGGCGCTGTGAATGGTCGACAACACCAGGAACTCGCGCTCCGGTCCGGGGGAACCGACGTCCGCCACGCTCTCGTTGGGCGGTTCCAGGGCCAGGTCGGTCAGGAGAGCCGGGACGTCGTCGTACCGCGAGGCGATCTGCTCGAACATTTCCAGGTCCTTCATCCGTTTCTGGTAGTCGTCGTATTTTCTTTTGAGGATCGGCCTGTAATAGGTCAGCATCCGCGCGGAAATCTCCGCGGGGTTTTTCCTGAACGGGACCAGCGACTTCAGGTGCCCGAACAGTTCCCTGGCGCCCTGGGGGTAGGCCCCGTAATCGGGCCAGAAGTCCGCCGGCGACTGCGCCGAGCGCCGGTGGACGATGTCATCGATGATCTTTTCGGAGGTCCGCGGACCGACCCCGTCGATCAGCAGCAGGATGCGGTGCCACGAGACCATGTCCCGGGGATTTTCCAGCACCCGGAGATAGGAGATCATGTCCTTCACGTGCGCCGTTTCGATGAACTTGAACCCGCCGTATTTCTGAAAAGGGATATCGGCCTTCGTCAGTTCGATTTCCAGGTCAAACGACAGAAACGACGACCGGAACAGGACCGCGACTTCGTCCAGCGGGACGCCCTCCTCGCGCAGTTCGAGCACTTTCTGAACGACGTATTTCGACTGCATCTGCTCGTTCCGGGCCACGATCAGCTGGGGGAGCGAGCCTTCGCTCCTGTTCGAATAGAGATGCTTGTCGTAGCGTCGCCGCACGGGGTCAGGGCCTTCCCCGGGGATAGATGTCCACGTCTCCGACGACGAGGCTCCCGAGTTCGCACCGCGCGCCCCTGCCGGCGCGGACGGAGATGCCCCGCGGGGTGTACCATAATAATAACGCCCCGGTTCGCTCCGCCCCTGCGGTGTTCCAGCCGTCCCCGGGCCGCGGCGGGGGAAGGTTTCCCAGAACGATCAGCGGGTCCCCGGGGTACCCGGCCGCGATCGAGCTGAGCGTGCCGGCGCAGATCCGTTCGTCTTCCGGTGTCAGCGGCTCGGGCAGCCGGGTGCTCACGATGACGACCGGACGGGTACCCGCGTCGACAATCGCCTCGAGAGCCCCTTCGAACCCGCTTCCCGGGACGCCTTCAAAATTCCGGCTGCCGCTCGATTCGACGGGATAGGCGCTCAACACCGCGTTTCCCGATTGCCGGCCGGAGACCGCGATGGTTTCGCCGAAGGCGGCGCGCATGCCTGTCCGGGCACCCAGCGCATCGATGAGGTCGGTGCGTGTGGAGACCCCGGGATAGCGGGTGAGACCCTGGACCGCGAGGACGTCGATGTTCATCGTCCTGATCAGCCCGGCCAGTTCGTCCACGTGCTCCTGCCCGATACGGCCCCGGAAGGAGGAGACATCGAGTGAAGCCACCCTCAGCGACATCGCGGCGGCCTGAACCGGCGGCGCAGCGGTGCCGGCCGGAGCCGGTGTGGTCGGCGAGGCGGCGCCGCATCCGCATAAAAAAACCATGACCGCCGCCCCGGCGGCGAGTAGCGCGTACGGATGAACGCTGTGAGGATGTAGGCGGCGCGGATGAACACCGTGCGGATGAACGCGGCGCGGAGTTCCGGGACGGTTCATGGGCACAGCCGCGGGAGGTGCTTCATGCTTCGACCTCTTCGGGGGGGCGTCCCATGATGGCGTTGGCGACGTTCAGGATGGCCTGGGTGCTCCGGAAATTTTCCTCCAGCGTGATGACCCGGCAACCGGGGAAAGTGTCGGGAAACTCCAGGATGTTCCGCACCGTGGCGCCGCGGAAGGAGTAGATCGATTGCGAGTCGTCACCCACCACCATGACGTTCGAGTGGGAGGAGGCGAGGTGCCGCACGATCTCGGACTGGAGGCGGTTGGTGTCCTGGTACTCATCCACCATGATGTACCGGTAACGCGTCGACAGCTCGTTCCTTACGGCCTCGTGGTCGTGCAGGAGCGTGACCAGGTTGACCAGCAGGTCGTCGTAGTCCATGAGGTTGTTGCCCTTCTTGTACTCCCCGTAGAGCGCGATGATGTTCCCGATGTCCGGTTCCAGTTCCGCGTAGTGCGGGTAATCGGTCGCCAGAATCGCCCCGAACGGCATCATGGTGTTCACGGAACGGCTGTAGAGGTCGTGGAGCGTTTCCTTCCGCGGGAAGCGGCGGTTCCCTGTGTCGTGTTTGAGCCGGGTCCTGATCAGGTTCAGGACGTCCTGCGAATCGCCCTGGTCCAGGATCGTGTAGTTACTGTCGTACCGGAGCAGCCCGGCGTATTTCCTGAGGGTGGTGTTCGCGAAAGAATGAAAGGTGCCGCCCCCCACCTTCTCGCACCGGTCGTCGAGAAGGATGGCGGCCCTTCGGAGCATCTCGTGCGCGGCCTTCCGGGTGAAGGTCAGCAGGAGGAGGTGCTCCGGTTTCACTCCCAGTTCCACCAGGTAGGCCACCCTGTACACGATGGTGCGGGTTTTCCCGGTCCCGGCCCCGGCGACGATGAGGTGGGGCCCGTTGACGGAACTGACCGCCTCGTACTGCGACTCGTTCAGTGCGCCGCGATAATCGATGCGGAACCGGTCGGGCTCAATAACATGAAGTCCGGCCGCGGGTTTTTTCAGAGTGTATTTTTTCACGCGGCCGCCGGAGTTCACTCGGCCCACTTCACGACTTTCGCCTTCACCAGGTCGTCGATATACCTGGAAACGACGGCCACGTCGACCGGCGCGCCGGATGCCGTCACGGCGTCGCGGATCTGGGATACCGTCCGGCGGCCGTCGATGAAATTGACCAGTTCGAAACGCTGGTCCTCCGAGAGGGTAAAGCGGGCAGTGGAATACCACGCCGCCCCGTCGGGGGGAAGGGCGTCCTGCGGCAGACCGAAGTCCAGCGGGCCGCGGGTAAGCCGCACGGGGATGCGCCTTTCCGGGGACGGGATCTTCTTCGACCCCTCTCCCGGGG
>DATEDB010000187.1:0-6030 GCA_035286625.1 Bacteroidota bacterium | reverse complement strand
CGAGGAGGTTTCCGAGGACGTTCGTGTCGTTGGGAAGCACGAGCTGCGTCATTTCGACCTGGGAGGCGCTGACGGACCGCTTCCCCGTCCTGACCGGAGCGGTCACTGTTTCACCTTTCCGGCAGTCGACGCCGGTCCGGCTGCGGCGCTCGCGCTGTCCGCTCCGGCGCCTATCTGGTTCCGAAGATCGATCACCTCCCGCAGGAGTGTGCTGTCGGGATATTTTTCGAGGAAGCGGTCGATCTCTTCGCGAGCCTCGCCGGTCCTTTTCCTGCTGATCAGTGTGTTGATTTTGCCGAGATGTGCCTGCTCGGCGTACGGCGTGTCATGATATTTCTGGATGACGAAGTCGAAATACACGCCCGCAGAACGATGATACCCCAGTTTGACGTACTGCTCCGCCGTTTCGAAGAGCTTCTCGGCGAGCCTCCCGTTCAGCTCCCTGATCTTGTCTTCCGCCCCGGCGCGGTGCTCGTCGAGGGGGTAATACTCCACGAATGCCTGGAATTCATCGATGGCCTGACGCGTGTACGTCTGGTCGAGTTCGGTCCGCGGTGAGAGCATGTAATAACTCATCGCCGTTTTGAACTGGGCCATGGGGACGAGCGGGCTGGAGGCCATGTTCCGTTTCAGCGTGCGGTAATCTTCGACCGCGAGGAGATACTCCCCCCTGTCGAAATGGGATTCTCCCATGTAGAACTGGGCGTCGTCGGCGACCGTGCTGCCGGGGAATTGCAGCTTGACGAGCTGAAATTCCGCGATGGCCTCGAGATAGTCGCCATCGTCGAATTTTTGCTTGCCAAGCCGGAAATGTTCTTCAGCCCCGAAGTTGACGACCTCCCCGGACGATCCGCATCCGGAAACGAGCCATGCCATCGCCGATGCGGCCAGGACAAAAACGGTGAAGAACGGCCCGGTCCGGGCCACGCGTGATTCCTGAATTCTGGTCAACTCCTCACCTGGAAAAATAAAAAAATCGCCGTGCCGGCGGCGCCGATGATGACGAACGGCTCGATGAACATGTCCCACGATCTCAGGTCCGGGACCTTTCCCCTGGTAAAGTCCGAACCCCCGCTCTCGAGCGTCGCGATCTCATTTTCTTTCACCGTGTCCCTGGATACGCGCGCGCTGGTTCCAGTCCATACGATTTCGGCGGCGTTCGAAATTTCGGAAGTGAACTCCGCCCGGATCTCCCTGTCGACGAGCGCCGCCGAAAAAATTCCGGGCTTTCGGATGTTCGAGTAGGATACGCTCATGGTGACGCCGTGAACGGTCCACCGTGTGTGGCGTGTCGGCGACTGTCCTTCCGCCAGGATCCGGTGTCCCCCGGCTGAAAGCGCCGACGAGAGCTGGCTTCGCACGATCCATGCCGCGGCGGCCGAGTCCACACCGAGCACCACGGTATCCGTCAGGATAGGACCATACCGTGCGTTCAGTTCCGCGGAAATCTCCCCCGCCAGCGTTCGCATGATCCCGAGGTTATCCCGGCGCGGTTCATCGGGCATGGACGATGTCGGAGCGGAACTGCAGCCGCCCAGTGCCATGGTGCAAACCCAGATGCAGGCGAAGCACACCGCACCCTTTTTAAAGTCATTTATCAGAAAACCTCTCTAAACCTTTTTATTAACAGGCAAATATAAAGAATTAACGGCTCTTGTCAAATCATCACTTACCCGTTTCAACATGGGGCAGTTGGAGCTTGTTCCACTCCACCATCCCTCCCTGCACGTTCAGGGCGTCAAAACCTTTTCCCCTCAGGAGGTTCATCGCCGTCCGGCTCCTTCTCCCGGTCCGGCAGTATGCCAGAATTTTCTTATCCCGGTACTGTTCGATCTCGGGCATTCTCGACTCCAGCTCCTGCACCGGTATCAGGATGGAGTTCTTCAGATGTCCCAGCTCTCCGGCGTATTCCTCCGGCGTCCGGACGTCGAGGAGAACGATGTTGGTGTCGGCCCTGATCATTTCCAAAGCCTGTTCCGTCGTGACATTCTGATCGTCCATGGTAGTGCATCCTGTCATGATGAGGTAAAGTGAAACAAGCGATATATATTTCAAAGGCTATTCCTCCTCCTGGTCACGTAATTTCTCGAGAATGGAGAAATCTTCGAGTGTGGTGGTATCGCCGCGCACCACACCTTCGGAGGCGATTTCCCGCAGGATCCTCCTCATGATCTTGCCGCTCCGTGTCTTGGGAAGGGCGTCAGAAAACCTGATTTCGTCCGGTTTGGCCATGGCCCCGATTTCTTTTTCGACATGCCTCCTCAGGGCCTCCTTCAGCTCGGAGCTCGGGGTCCTGCGTCCCTCGAGGGTGACGAAGGCGCATATGGCCGATCCCTTGATCTCGTCCGGCCGTCCCACGACCGCGGCCTCGGCAACGAAGGGATGGCTCACCAGTGCGCTTTCAATCTCGGCTGTGCCGAGACGATGACCCGAGACGTTGATGACGTCGTCCACCCGTCCCATGATCCAGTAATATCCGTCCTCGTCCTTCCGCGCCCCGTCTCCCGTATAATACACCCCGGGGAATTCGGTCCAGTATTGCTTCACGAATCGTTCGGCATCCCCGTAGATGCCCCTCAGCATGGACGGCCAGGGTCGTTTGACGACGAGATATCCTCCCTTGTTTTTCCCCACCGGCCTCCCCTCTTTGTCGACCACGTCAACATCGATGCCCGGGAGGGGCAGTGTCGCGGTTCCGGGTTTGGCGGGCGTGGCCCCGGGTAACGGTGAAATCATGATCGCCCCGGTTTCGGTCTGCCACCAGGTATCCACGATCGGGCACTTCTTCCCCCCGATGACTCCGTGGTACCAGATCCAGGCTTCGGGATTGATCGGTTCGCCCACCGTCCCGAGGAGCCTCAGGGAGCTGAGGTCGTGCCGCTCGGGCCACTCGTCCCCCCAGCGGATGAACGCCCTGATCGCGGTCGGGGCGGTGTAGAAGATCGTGACGCGGTGCGCCTCGATGATCTTCCAGAAGCGGTCCGGTTCGGGCCAGTTCGGGGCCCCTTCATACATGAGGGAGGTCGCGCCGTTCGCCAGCGGCCCGTAGACCACGTACGAGTGGCCCGTGATCCAGCCGATATCGGCCGTGCACCAGTACGTATCGTCGTCCCTGAGGTCGAAGACCCACTTGGTGGTCGCCGCGACCTGTGTCAGGTATCCCCCGGTCGTGTGAATGATGCCCTTCGGTTTGCCCGTCGTCCCGCTGGTATACAAAATAAACAGGGGGTGTTCGCTGTCGAGTCTCTCCGCGGGGCAGTCCGCCGACGCGTTTTTCATGAGGTCATGCCACCAGAATTCCCTGCCCTCCTTCAGTTCCGCGTCGCCGCCGACCCGTCGCACGACGATGATCCCCTCGACGGTGGGCGTATGCTTGACCGCATGGTCCACGTTCTCTTTCAGCGGAATGACGGCGCCCCGGCGGTAGCCGCCGTCAGCCGTCACGATGATCCTGGCGTTCGCGTCGTTGACCCTGTCGACGATGGCCTGGGAGCTGAATCCCCCGAAGATCACCGAATGGACCGCGCCGATGCGGGCGCACGCCAGCATGGAAACCGCAAGCTCGGGGATCAGCGGCATGTAGAGCACGACCCTGTCCCCGCGCTGGACTCCCAACGATTTGAGCACGTTTGCGAATTTACAGACTTCACGGTGGAGGTCCTGGTAGGTGAGCGTGCGCCGCTCGCCCGGCTCGCCCTCCCAGATGAGGGCGGCCTTGTTCTTCCGCCATCCTGTCCGGCCCGACAGATGGCGGTCGAGACAGTTGTATGAAACGTTGATCAGGCCGCCGGGGAACCACCGGGCGTCGGGGTTCTTCCACTGCAGCACCTTCCGCCATTTTTTAAACCAGTGGAGTTCCGAGGCGATCCGGGCCCAGAACGCCTCGGGCGATTTCATCGACTGCCTGTACAATTTCTGGTACTGGGTGAATGAACGGATGTGCGCGGAGGAAGAGAATTTCTTTGCCGGCCCGTACTTCCTCTTTTCACGGAGGACGGAGGTGAAATGCGTGGAGGTCCGCTTCATGAGAGCAGGCCCCTCAGGACATACCGGAGGATCCCGCCGTGACGATAGTATTCCACTTCCATCGGAGTGTCCAGGCGGCAGTCGGCCATGAAGGTTTCCCTGCCGCCGGTTGGTCCGACGGCCGTAACCTTCAGTTTGACCCCGGGAATGATCTGGTCGGAGATTCCGCTGATCCCGAAGCTTTCCTTCCCGGTGATACCGTGGAAGGCGGCGGTCTGGCCGGGTGCGAACTGCAGCGGCAGGATGCCCATCCCGATCAGGTTGCTCCGGTGGATGCGCTCGAAACTCTCGGCGAGCACCACCCTCACGCCCAGCAGCCTCGGCCCCTTCGCCGCCCAATCTCGTGATGAGCCGGAACCGTACTCCTTTCCCGCGATGACCATCAGCGGTGTGTTGGTCTTTCTGTAGCGCATGGCGGCGTCGAAGATGTTGACGGGATCCGCCACGTCCGGATGCATGGTCACCCCCCCCTCCGTTCCGGGGGCGAGGAGATTGCGCAACCTGATATTGGCGAACGTCCCGCGCATCATGACTTCATGGTTTCCCCGCCGGGAACCGAACGAATTGAAATCACGGGGATCCACACCGTGGGCAATAAGATATTCGCCCGCCGGACCATTCGCCGGGATCGAGCCGGCCGGGGAGATGTGGTCTGTGGTAACCGAATCGCCCAGAAGGGCGAGGACCCTCAGATCCGAAAAATCCGAAAGACCCACCGGTTCTTTCTCCATTCCGTCGAAAAAAGGGGCCGGACGGATATAAGTCGATGCGGTATCCCACTCGAACCGTTCCCCCGCGGGGGCGGCGAGTTCCTTCCATCTCTCGTCGCCGTCGAAGACGCTCCGGTAATTTTCAGTGAACATCGCCGGTTTCAGCACAGCGCGCATCGTGCTTTTGACCTCGTCCGGCGTGGGCCAGATGTCCCTCAGGAAGACCCCGCGTCCATTGGTTCCCTTCCCGACCGGTTCGGCGAGCAGATCGATGTCCATCCTGCCCGCAAGGGCGTACGCCACCACCAGCGGCGGGGACGCGAGATAGTTGGCCCGGACGTGCTGGTTGATCCTTCCCTCGAAATTCCGGTTTCCTGACAGCACCGATACGACGACCAGGTCGTTGTCCCGGACGGCGCCGGCGATCTCTTCCGACAGCGGTCCGCTGTTCCCGATGCATGTGGTGCACCCGTAACCCACCAGGTGAAAACCGAGCTTGTCCAGTGGTACGTTCAGACCCGACGCCTTCAGGTATGCGGTGACCACCTTCGATCCCGGGGCGAGACTCGTCTTGACCCATGGCTTGCAGGTCAATCCCTTCTCCGTCGCTTTTTTCGCTACGAGACCTGCGGCCACCATGACCGAGGGGTTCGACGTGTTGGTGCAGCTGGTGATCGCGGCGATGACCACCGAACCGTCCGAAAGGCTGTATCGAGTACCGTTGTTCCTGACCCGGATTTTCCGCGGGGGTCCGGCCAGGGTCGCCAGGAAAGATTTTTTTGCCGCCTGCAACTCGACCCTGTCCTGGGGACGCTTCGGGCCGGCAAGACTGGGGATCACCGAGGAAAGGTCGAGCTCGATGGTCTCGGAATACTTTCTGCCGTCGTCGGACCCATCGTAGAACAGACTCTGCTCGCGGTAGTACGTTTCGATCATCGTAAGAAGTTCGGGCGGGCGTCCCGTGAATTTCAGGTAGGCGAGAGTTTCGGCATCCACGGGGAAATATCCTATGGTGGCCCCGTATTCGGGGGCCATGTTGGCGATCGTCGCGCGGTCGGCCAGCGGCAGGGCGGAAAGCCCGGGGCCGTGAAACTCCACGAATTTCCCGACGACGCCCTTCTTGCGGAGAATTTCGGTCACGCGCAGCACCAGGTCCGTCGCGGTGGCGCTCGGTCCAAGGCTGCCCGAGAGGCGGAATCCCACCACCTGCGGAATGAGCATCGAGCTGGGCTGGCCGAGCATGGCTGCCTCGGCTTCGATACCCCCGACGCCCCAGCCGAGGACCCCGAGGCCG
>DATEDB010000186.1:0-3509 GCA_035286625.1 Bacteroidota bacterium | reverse complement strand
GCCGACCGGCGCGCGGGTTTCACGGTCGATCCTCGCGACGTGTTGTGAATGGGCGATGATGCGGGTTTTGACGGTCGTCGGGCGGGAGGGTTCGGTGACCAGGCCGCCGGTCGACAGTCCCTGTTGCCCGAGAAGACCGATGAGTTCCCGTCCGGTGGCATCGTCGCCGATGACCCCGACCAGGAGGGGGGTCCCGCCGAGGGCGAGGACGTTCTGCGCGACGTTGCTGGCGCCCCCCAGGCGGGATTGTTCCCGGTCGAGTTCGATGATCGGTACGGGGGCTTCGGGTGAAAGGCGGTTGACCCGGCCCCAGAGATATCGATCGAGCATCACATCGCCGATGACCGCGACTCGTTTGCCGGTCATCCCCTCGCAAACGGCCCGGAGTCTATGTTGATCGATCGAAATCATGGGGGCCCATCAGACATTCAATATATGCAGAACCGCCTAGAGAATCAAATACTTAGGGGCGCTGACTTTGGAGATTCCTGAGCCGTTCCCTATATTCAGCAGCTATGTCTGAACCCGGGCCGCTCTCGGCGGTCAAATTCAAGTCCGTCAGGCTGCTCCTCAACAAGAAGTACAGGTTGAAGGAGGGCAGATGCCTGATCGAAGGCCGGCGTTTCGTCTCGGAGGCCCTCCGGGCCGGAGCGACGGTGGAGATGGTCATGGTCACAGTGGATTTCGCCGCGCAGAACGAGGGGAAGGACCTCATCGGCGTGGCGCGCCTTGCCGGGGCGGAAATCCGGACGATCAACCCTTCCCAGCTCCCTGTCCTCTCCGACACCGTGACCGCGCAGGGTGTCGTCGCCGTCGTGCGGTTGCCGGGTGCGGCTCTCGAAGACCTTCCGGTCCGCGGGCCGGGCCCGTCGCTGGTGATCGCCCTCGACGGGGTGTCGGATCCCGGGAATGTCGGGACGATCATCAGGACGGGGGCGTGGTTCGGCGCCGATGGGATCCTCCTCGGGGCGGGATGCGCCGAACTCTCCAGCCCCAAAGTTCTCCGTTCGACGATGGGGGCCGTTTTCCATGTCCCCGTGGTGGCAGGCGCCGATCTCCCGGATGCCGTCCGGCGCCTGAAACGGGACGGGTTCCGGATCATCGCGGCCGCCGCGGGCGGCGTCGATACCTTTGCCGGCGCGACGAAATCGCTCATGATTTTTGGCAGCGAAGCGCACGGGGTCTCCGCTGAGCTTGTCTCGATGGCCGACGCGCGCTACTGGATCCCGAAATACGGAGCCGGAGAATCGTTGAATGTCTCCGTCGCCGCCGGTGTGGCGCTCAGCCGGTTTCGGGCGGGTCAGGGCTGATCCGTAGCTTGCATGTAAGGGCGTTTTTAGTTAATTTTGAGTGTTTTCTTAACCTCGCAGATTACACATGCTCCAAAATTACATCCCGCTCGGCATCATGATTCTCTTCGGAATCGCATTCGGCGTGGTCATGTCGAAGGCGAGCGAATGGCTGGGTCCGAAGAACCCCAACGAGGTGAAACAATCCACCTACGAGAGCGGCATGGAGCCGGTCAAATCCGCGCGCGAACGCGTATCGGTGAAATATTACATGGTTGCGATGCTCTTCATCATTTTCGACATCGAGGTGGTCTTTCTCTACCCGTGGGCCGTGAATTTCCGGAAACTCGGCATGTTCGGTTTCGTGGAGATGTTCATTTTCATCGCGTTGCTGATGGTCGGGTATCTCTACGTGTGGAAGAAGGGAGCCCTGAAATGGGAATGAACTCGGCAAGCGAGGGATTCGTCACCACAAAAATTGGGGAGATGATCGGCTGGGCGAGGAAGAATTCCCTCTGGCCGATGCCGATGGGAATATCCTGCTGCGCCATAGAAATGATGGCATTCGCGGGGCCGAGGTTCGACGTGGCGCGTTTCGGATCGGAGGCGTTCCGGTTTTCCCCCAGGCAGAGCGACCTGATGATCGTGGCCGGCACGGTCACCTATAAAATGTCGCACGTCGTCAGGAAGATCTACGACCAGATGCCCGACCCCAAATGGGTGATCGCCATGGGGGCGTGCACTTCCACCGGCGGAATGTACCGGTCCTATTCGGTGGTCCAGGGGATAGACCTCTTCATCCCGGTGGACGTGTACGTCGCCGGGTGTCCGCCCCGCCCGGACAACCTCCTGCTCGGACTCATGGAGATCCAGAGAAAGATCGCGCGCGGGGAAAAGCCCGGACAGTCTGAAAAAGTGTATATCGAGAACGAAAGGGTGTCGCCTGAACCAGCAACTTCTTGAGGAGCTCCGGCGGATATCCCCCGATCCGGTCGTCGCCTCCTCCGAGTACCGCGGCGAATTCACCGTCGTCCTGAAAAAAGAGGCGATCGCCAGGTGCGCGGCGCTTCTTCGCGACGACGAACGGTTCGCGTTCGATTCGCTCCGGGACATCTGCGGGGTTGATTATGCCAGGCCCGACGACCGGTTCGAGGTTGTCTACAACCTGTATTCCCTCCGGCATAAGACGCGGTTGAGGTTGAAGGTGCGTGTCGACGAGGCCGACCCCCGGGTTCCCTCGGTCACGGGAGTATGGCCGGCGGCGAACTGGCACGAGCGGGAGACTTTCGACATGTTCGGGATCTCCTTCGACGATCATCCCGACCTCCGCAGGATTTACATGCCCCCTGAATTCGAGCATTATCCCCTGCGCAAGGATTTCCCGCTGATGGGCATACCCGATTCCCTCCCCCTCCCAAGAAAAAAATCGTCCTGAAAGCAGGTGATGGCCGCTGAAATACCGAAAACCATCCTCCAGGCGCTCGAAGATCAGGATACGACCGTCACGTTCGACGACCCCCTCGAGCATGACATGGTTCTGAACATGGGGCCGCAGCACCCGGCGACACACGGCGTGCTCCGCCTTCTGATCCGGCTCGACGGGGAGACCATCGTCTCGGCGGTCCCCGACCTCGGGTATCTGCACCGGGGGTACGAAAAAATCGCGGAAAATTCCACCTATCACGAATTCATCCCGCACACCGACCGGCTGGATTACCTTTCCCCGCTGGCCAACAACGTGGCCTATGTGCTGGCGGTCGAAAAACTTGCGGGCATCGAAGTTCCCCCGCGCGCCCAGTATATACGGGTCCTGGCGGCGGAGCTGGCGCGGCTGGCGTCGCACCTGGTGTGGCTGGGCACGATGGCGATGGACGTGGGAGCCGTGACGGTCCTGCTCTGGGGGTTCCGGGAACGCGAAAAGATCCAGGACATCTGGGACCTGCTGACCGGCGTGCGGTTCACCACCACCTTCACCCGCATCGGCGGACTCGCCCAGGATATCACTCCCGAATGCATTGCGATGACGAAAGCGTTTATCGACAACCTGGAAGAGACCCTGACCGACGTCGAGAAGCTTCTGAAACACAACCGGATCTTCATCGGGCGCTGCGAGGGTGTCGGGGCGGTTTCCCGGGAACAGGCCATCGCGCTGGGGCTCACCGGACCGCTGCTGCGCGCCTGCGGTGTGGACCACGACCTCCGCCGGGACGCGCCGTACCT
>DATEDB010000185.1:0-3852 GCA_035286625.1 Bacteroidota bacterium | reverse complement strand
CGGGCGAGCACGGCTCCCGGCCCACCGGCGGCGCCTGAAGGGAGGACGATCTCCTTTCCGACATCCCCGGCGGCGCTGACGGCTGCTCCCTTGATCGTCGTCCCGCCGATGTCCACCCCGACGGCATACGCGTCCTTCCGGCCTGAGTGATCCTTCATGTGTCCCTTTTCTCCCGGAGGGAGGCCAGGTGATCTGAGATTTCCGCCTCCCGGCCGTTCCGGGAGGGCTCGTAATACCGTTTCCCCCGCAGTCCGGCCGGGAGATAGTGCTGGAAGACGTAACTGCCCGGCGAGTCGTGGGGGTAGAGATATCCGGCGCCGTAGCCGATCCCTTTCATCAGACCGGTGGGCGCATTCCTCAGGTGCAACGGAACGACTTCGGCCGGGAGGGTCCTGACATCGGCCAGCGCCGCGTCGATGGCCATGATCGCCGAGTTGCTCTTCGGGCATGCCGACAGATACGCCGCCGTCTGCGCCATGACGATCCTCGCCTCGGGCATGCCGACCGAATCCACCGCGGTGAAACAGGCCACGGCCAGGGGCAGCGCGGCCGGGTCCGCGTTCCCGATGTCTTCGGACGCCAGCACGACCATTCTCCGGGCGATGAACTTCGGGTCCTCCCCCCCGTCGATCATCCTGGCCAGCCAGTAAATGGCCGCGTCCGGATCGGAACCCCTGACACTCTTGATAAACGCCGATATGACGTTGTAATGTTCCTCGCCTGATTTGTCGTACAGGCGGAACCCGCTCTGGAACGCCTCCCTGACGGCTGATTCGGAAATGACCCGGGTTCCGGCCTTCCCGGGCGAAACGAGAATCACCGCGGCCTCCAGCCCGTTCAGCATCTGCCTCGCGTCACCCGAGGCGAGCATCATCAGCATTTTCCGGGCGTCACCGTCCAGTGAGATCCCCTTCCCTCCGAGAAGCCCGGGGTCGGCAAGCACCGCGTCAAGGATCCGTCCCAGGTCTTCCCCGGTGAGGGGCTCCAGCGTGAAGACCCGGCACCGTGATAGCAGCGGCGGGATCACCTCGAACGACGGGTTCTCCGTGGTCGCGCCGATGAGCGTCAGCGTCCCGTCTTCGACGCTGTGCAGGAGGGCGTCCTGCTGCGATTTGTTGAAGCGGTGGATTTCATCGATAAACAATACGGACCGGCGCCCCAGTTTTTTCCCGACGAGCGCGGCCCTCTCGATCACCTTCCGGAGGTCCCCCACCCCCGACGACACGGCGTTGAGCTGATGATAATCTGCCTTCAGGTGGGAACTGATCAGCCGGGCGAGCGTGGTCTTACCGCACCCCGGGGGCCCCCAGAAAATAATTGAAGGAATGTTTCCCCGCTCGAGAAATGTCCTGAGGGCTTTCCCGGCCGAAAGCAGGTGTCCCTGCCCGGCGAATTGTTCGATCGTCGAGGGCCGCGCCCGCTCAGCGAGGGGGGCCTCAGGAAGCCCGGATCGGTGTCGCGGGTTTTCTCCGCTGTCGTGAAAAAGGTCCATGGGGGTCAGTTCGTCGCCCGGGCGGTCCCCCCGGGGAGGGGGTGCGATCGTCGGGGAAAGCGGTTGTGAAGAGTCGGGCGCACCGGGACGTCGGGGGCTCACCCGGGATTCACTTCTCTTTTTTGACTTTGTAAACCGTCTCGCCTGGCCGGATCATTCCGTATTGTTCCCGCGCGATTTTTTCGATGACCGAGAGGTCGTGGTCGAGCGCGCGGGATTGTTTCAGCAGAGACACCTGCTCGGCCTCCGCCCGGGCGAGCTGTCCTTCGAGGCGGGATTTTTCGGTTTCAAGGGAGATCCGCTTGATGACCCCGCGCGGGCTGAACAGGATGAACGAGAAGACGGGGATCCCGACAAGGAGTGTGATGACGAGGCTCCTGTGCCCGAGGAGTTTCTTCGGGGAGAACCTGAAGGAGGGCCGGTATTTCCGCAGATACTGTGATTCCATCACGCCAAATGTAAGGGAATTTGACTGATTTTCAAAGAGATCCGCCCTCTGTGTGAAGATTTTTCACACAGCACCCGGCCGTGGGGGGCCTGTCTTAGAGGAACCAGTCTTTTGGGGGATCGTACGATGTCCGTAACCGGGCTTTTTTGCGCGATCTCTCCAGGGCGAGCCGGATGAGTCGTTCCAGCAGGCGCGGGTAGGGGAGCCCGGAGGCTTCCCAGAGTTTCGGATACATGCTGATCGGCGTGAACCCCGGGATGGTGTTGATTTCGCTGACCCACACCTTCTGTGTGCGGGGGTGAATCAGAAAATCGACACGGGCCATCCCTTCGCAGCCCACCGCGGTGAACGCCTTCCCCGCCAGCGAACGGACACGCCGTGCGATTCCCGCGGGGAGATCCGCCGGGACGATCGCGGTCGATTTCCCGTCGACGTATTTCGCGTCGTAGTCGTAGAACTCGTTCGACGGAAAGATTTCTCCCGGGACGGACACCGCGGGAGCGTCATTGCCCAGCACCGCGACTTCGATTTCCCGGGCGCGGTCGATCCCCTTTTCGACGATGACCCTCAGGTCGTATCTGAACGCCAGGTCGAGTGCCCGCGGCAGCCGGGCCCGGTGGCTGACCTTGCTGATGCCGATGCTCGACCCGGAATGCGCCGGTTTGACAAACAATGGCAGTCCGAGCCGCTTCACGATCGACGCGATGACGCCCTGCCGGCCGCGGTCGTACTCCCGCGCCGTGACCGCCATGAATGGGAGCACCGGTATCCCGGCCGCCTCCCAGAGGAATTTGGTGACGACCTTGTCCATCGCGGCGGCGGAACCGAAGACCCCTGCCCCCACGTAGGGGATCCCCGCCATCTCGAGCAGGCCCTGGACGGTTCCGTCTTCCCCGAACGATCCGTGCAGCACCGGGAACACGACGTCCAGCGGTATCAGGCGACGCGACCCGGCACGGCTGTCACACGCGACAAGTCCGCCGATGGTGGGATCGGGCGCGAGAAAATACCTGCGCCGGCTGACGCCCAGGCGGCCCCTGAGATCCCGGAGGCGGGAGACCGCATCGGGACCGCTGATCCACCGGCCCTCCCGCGTGATGCCCACCGGCACCACATCGAATTTTTTACGGTCGAGCGCGCCGATGACGGAGGCGGCCGAGACGATGGAGACTTCATGCTCCACCGACCGTCCCCCGAAGAGAACGCCGACGCGCGGGCACCGGCTACCCCTTTTTATTGATGCCGCCATGTTTTGAGACCTTCATCCGTTTCATTCTGATCGCGTCGAGCTCCCTCAGGCGGGCCGCCGTCAGGTTTTTCGCCCCGCCCAGGAACCCGGAGAGGAGGAGTATCCGCGCGGCGTGCTCGGCCCGCTCGACGAGGTCGTAGGCCTCCCCGAGGTCGGGGGCGCAGGCCACCACACCATGGTTTGCCAGGAGAAAAAAATTCGCCTTCCCGACGTACGGGGCCAGGGCCTTCGTGAGTTTGCCCGTGGAAGGCGCCGCATAGGGGACGAGGGGAACCTCGCCGAACTCCACCCGGGCTTCCGGGATGGCGTCCACCGGCAGTGGTCTCCCGGCGAGGGCGAAGGCGGTGCAGTACGGCGGGTGCGCGTGGACAATCGCATGAACATCGCGCCTCTTCGAGTAAATGAACCTGTGCATGGCGGCCTCCGAGGAGGGCCGAGAAGCCCCCGCTACCCTGGCGCCGCCCGGTGTGATCCGCACCAGGTCCCGTGCGGTGATCTCCCGTTTCCGGACCCTCGTCCCGGTGACGAGGATGTCTCCGGAGGGAAGCCGTACGCTGACGTTCCCCTCGGTGGCGACCAGGTAGCCCCGATCGTACAGCCTGCGGCAAATTGCGACAATGGCACGACCGGCTGGAGTGTTTCCGCTCATGGTTATAAGACGCC
>DATEDB010000184.1:0-2433 GCA_035286625.1 Bacteroidota bacterium | reverse complement strand
CGACAACGTCCTCGCCACACGCGTCAATGACATCAGGGTCTATATGACAGACCCTCCGGCGTCCGGCACCAGCTCGGGGACGCTATTTTATGCATTCAGCGACGGGACGATGAGGCAACTGGCCACCTGGACAGACGTACCGTTCTCGACTCTGGCAGCGCCCGGAGTTTCCATCCTTGATACCTCCGTAGTGAGCTATGATCCGACGGAGCTCGCCGCGTTGCTCGGCGTACTGCAGGATTCCACGGGATTATTTATCAACCAAATTACTATCCGTACCGTCGGTTCAACCTCAGTGAATGTACCCGCGGGAAAAACCATCTGCGCCAGGATCGATTACCAGCTGGACGTGGAACTGTAAGTTTCTTCTCCCTGACCGGGGAGCCCGGCGCGGCCGTTCAGAGCGACCCGGCGAACGCCGTGAGTTTTTCGGCGAAGTTCGACCAGCTCTCCTCGCGCTTCACCCTCGTTATCTGTTCGACGCACACCGATATCATCCCCGAATCGAAATACTTCCTGATACCGTCGGCGAGGTCCTGCGCGGCCGGCCGGTGCACGACCAGTCCGGTCCCCCGGCCGCTCACGTCCTCCGCCAGTCCGCCCACGTCGGTGGCGATGACGGGAAGGTCGAAATGGTACGCGATGGAGGTGATGCCGCTCTGCGTCGCCGAGCGGTAGGGCAGCACACACACGTCGGCAGCCGAGAAGAAATCGGGCACGCGCGAATCCGGGATATAATCGTTGAAAACGAAAATAGATTTTTTCATCGGGCTCTGCCGGATGATCGCGTCGTATTTTTCGAAAGATCCATATGTTTCCCCGGCGATCACCAGAGCGTACCGCTCGTCCAGCGCGCCGATGGCTTCGATCAGCAGGTCGAGCCCCTTGTAGTCCCTGATAAATCCGAAAAAGAGTACCACGCGACTCCCCGGAGGGATGCCGAGGCGCGCACGGGCCGCGGCCGCGTCGGTTTTTGTACCGAAGTGGTCGTAGAGCGGGTGGGGGATCCGCATCCGGCGCACCTCCGGCCCGGCCAGCGACACCAGGTCGTCCTCGACTCCGGAGCTCATGGCCACGAACCCGTGGTTCCGCCTGAGGAAATATTTCGTGAACGGGACGTCAAAAAAACGTTTCTCGTGGGCGATGACGTTGTCGAGGACCGTGACGACCTTCGTTGGCGGCTTCATGCGGCCGGCGACCGCACCCAGGGACGGCCCGAAGAACGACATCCAGTATTTCATCACCAGAAGGTCCGGTGAGAGGCGGTTGATTGCCGCGGCGGTTTTGAAAAAACTCAGGGGGTTGATGCTGTCGAGCGTGCGCCGGGTTTCGACCGGGTCGGCGATGTCCCCCGGCTGGACATACTGCGACTTTCCCGGGAAGAGCATGTCGGGGTACTGTCTCGTAAAATTGAACGCCGTGACCTCGTGCCGTTCGCCGAGCGCCCTGTAGAGGGAGGCGTTGAACTGGGCGATCCCCCCGCGGTAGGGATAAAACGTCGACAGGTAACAGATCTTCATCATCTGGTTCCGGATGGAGTCCGGGGCGCGTTCCCGGTCGCCGGTCCCGCCAGCCTGACGATTTCGTCATAGACCCGGTCCACGCGCAGGTCGAGCATGCACCGCCGGGTCCGGGTGCAGACCGAGCCGTAGTAGCAGTCGCATCCCGAGTCGGGCTGGACGATCACCCCGCGCCCGTACAGTTCGAACTCCCGGGGGTTGAAGATGTTGTTCATCAGGACGAGCGGCTTGCGGAGCGCGATGGCGATGTGCATCATCATCGAGACCTGCGTGACGACGACGTCCGCCGAGGCGCTCGCCGAAATGAATTCCGCGAGGGGAAAGTGCCCGGGGTACCATGCCCCGGTTTTCCTCGCGTATGAGGCGTTCAGCTCGTCCTCGTCCTTCCCGCCCATCAGCAGCGGGAAATACCCGGCCCTCATCAGCCGGTCGATGAGCCCCAGCCAGTAATCCTCCGGCCAGAGGCGGGTGGTCCACCGCTTTCCGCATCCCGTATTGAGCCCCACGACGGACTTTCCTCCGCCGTACGATGCGGTGCGTTTTTTCCACCGCTCTTCGGCCGCGCTGTCGCGCCGGATGATGTACTCCTCCCCCGAAAACTTCATGCCGCAGACGCCGAAGATCTCCTCGAGGTAGCTGAGGGTGTTTTCCTTCGAGATGCGGTCGAAAAGGCCGGTGAGGAGCTTGCCGGCCGCGGCGGGGGTGGCGGGCCAGATATGCCCGTCCTTCCAGGTGAAGCCGAACTTTTTCGTCGAACCGACCCCGGCGAGGATCATGCACGCCTCACGGTCCTTGTCGAGGTTGACCGCAATGTCGAACTTCTCCCTCAGGACGGGGAAGAGGCCGAGGGTGTCGGGCCGGCGCGCGTCGTCCACGAGGTCGGGGGGGAGCACCTCGGGGGTGTTGGTGACCA
>DATEDB010000183.1:0-4308 GCA_035286625.1 Bacteroidota bacterium | reverse complement strand
AAATGGCCGTCCTTATCCGGGCGGCTAAAAAGAGGAAAGAGGCGGCGGACATTTATTCCGCGAACGGGAGACCGGAACTCGCTTCCGCCGAGGAGCGGGAACTGGAAATTATACGGGAATACCTGCCGAAGCCGCTCTCGCAGGATGAGCTTGAAGCCATGGTTCGGAAAGTCGTGTCGGAAACGGGCGCTTCAGCCCCCGGAGATTTCGGCAAGGTGATGCCCCTGGTGATGAAAGAGGCGAAAGGCAGGATCGATGGCAAAATCGTTCAGTCCACGGTTAAAAAGATATTGGAGGGTCCCGCCGATGGTGCTCATTGACCTGATGGTCATCCTGATTCTCATCGCTTCCACAATCCTGGGGATAAAGGATGGCTTCTTTAAAAAGGTTTTCGGGGTTCTCGGTTTCTGGACCGGATTCGTCCTCGCCACCAAGTACATGGGGCTGGTCTCGGACTGGTTGAGTTCGTGGCTCGATCTGGACAGCGAAACCGCGAATATCATCGGGTATGCGCTGATCTTCACGCTGGTCGTGGTCGCTGTCAACCTCGGGTACAAGTGGTTCGGCCAGACCGGAAAGGAAGTACTCTCTCCAAAATCCAGGATCGCCGGCGGAATTTTCGGCTTCTCGGAGGGGCTGGTGCTCGCCAGCCTTCTCCTGGTGGGGATGTCCATCTTCAACAAGCCGGACGACCGGACGCGGCGCGAATCGGTGTTTTATTATTCACTCATATCGTTCGCCCCGGACGTGTTCGACTACTCCCTGTCGTGGATGTCGTCGCATAAGCCTTTCGTCGAGGAATTAAAGGGAACATTCGGGAAATTCATACTCCCAAAATAAATCCTCCGCATGAGGGAATATCTCTCTTCGTTTTCCAGGGTCGAGTTCGACAAAATCAGGCAGAACATCCGGCGGTATCTCCGGACCCCCATGGGGAGGGAGCACGCGGAGTCCCTCGTGCCGTTCGGCGATCCGGCGTCGATCAGCGCTGAACTCGGGGCGACCTCGGAAATGAAAAACCTGATGTCCGGGGGTACCCCCGTCCCGGTCAGGGAACTCCCGGATCTCCGCGTACCCCTCCAGAGGGCCGCGATCGTGGATTTCGTCCTGCCGGCCCCCGACCTGCTCGCGATCGCCAACCTTGCCGCCAACTCACGGGAATTGAAATCATTCCTCGGGAAAAAAGGAAACGACCATCCGGTCATCACGGATCTCGTCTCCCGCCTGACGGTCGACAAGATACTTGAGTTCAATATCGCGCGGGCGATCGATGAACAGGGGAGGGTGACCGACGGCGCGAGCCGCGAACTCTCCTTCATCCGGGGCTCCATCCGGAGGAAAAGCGAGAACCTGAGGGCACGGATGGAAACGATCCTCCGGAGCCTGCATAAGAAAGGCCTTACCCAGGAAGAGTTGATCACCACGCGGGACGGAAGGCTGGTCATTCCCGTGAGGGCGGAGGTGAAAAACCAGATATCCGGATTCATCCACAGCATCTCAGCAAGCGGGGCGACGGCGTTCATCGAACCGACCCAGACCCTCGAACTGAACAACGACCTGCGCTCGCTTGAAAGCGCCGAGAAGCAGGAAATCGAGAAAATCCTGAGGGAGTTGACGGTCCAGGTCAGGGGTGCCATTCCTGGACTGCTGGCGAACATCGGCATCATCGGCCGGATAGATTTTTTGCACGCCAAGGCGGGATACTCGATCGATATCGGCGGGAATGCTCCGGTGATCAGCGGGAGGAGGGCCCTGAACCTCAGGTCCGCCATCCACCCGTTGCTGCTTTTGAAACATCCCAGACAGGAGATTGTACCCCTCGACCTTGAGGCCGGCGGGAATTTCAACACACTGATTATTTCGGGCCCGAACGCGGGAGGGAAATCGGTCGCGATGAAAACAGTGGGCCTTCTGGCGGTCATGGCGCAATCCGGCTGTCATATCCCCGCTTCACCCGATTCCGAGATGTACCCGTTCTCCGAGCTGTTCGTGGAAATGGGGGACGATCAATCGATCGAAAATGACCTCAGCACGTTCAGTTCCCACCTCCAGAACCTTAAGTGCATCCTGGAGCATGCCACCGCGCGGAGCCTGGTGCTGATCGATGAAATCGGCAATGGGACCGACCCCGCGCTCGGTTCGGCGATGGGCATCTCGGTCCTCGAGGAGCTCTCATCGCGCGATTGCTTCACCATCGTCACGTCCCACCACGGCGCTTTTAAAACCTGCGGGTTCGAGAATGAAAAAATGGAAAACGCGGGGATGGGATTTGATACGGAGACCCTCAGACCCAATTACAAATTATCCGTCGGCAGACCTGGCAACAGCTACGCCCTGGAGATCGCGAGGAATATGGCCTTTCCGGAAGCGGTCCTCAAAAGGTCGTTTCATCTTGCAGGTGCTGATAGCGTCAAATTGACAGACTACCTGACAAAATTCGAGGAACGGACAAATCAGCTAGAGCAGGCACTGCAGGAGACGGAGCAGGCACGGACGAGAGCACAGTCTACTATCGACTTGTACGAAACGAAGATAGCCTCTGTCACACAAGAACTTAAATCTCTCCGGATCAAGGCAAAACAGGAAGCCGGGGAGATCGTTGCCGACGCCAGAAGGAAGATCGAACGACTGGTCAAAGAAATCCGGGAATCGGCCGGTTCAAAAGACGCAGTAAGGGAAGCCAGGGCCGGGCTGGACGCCATTTCGGAAAAAAGCACTATCGATGAAGAGAGAACTCCACATTCTCCCCTTCCGGCGGTCTCACCGGGCATGTTCGTACGGGTCGCCGGTACTTCAACCACAGGCGAAATCATCGAGGTCATCGACACACACAGGGTCGTTATCGAGACACTCGGGAAACGGGTGATCGTTGCAATCGATAAGATAGAAAATACTTCTGAAAAACCTGTGGAACTCATCAGACATAGAGACTTAACTGGGTCATCGGAGGTAAAGACGGAGATAGATCTGCGCGGGTTGTTCGGCGATGAAGCGATCTCTGCAGTGGACAGGTTTCTCGATGCATCGATACATGCGGGACTGAAGCGGGTTCGTATCATCCATGGGAAGGGTACGGGAGCCCTTCGCAAGAAAGTTACGGAATATCTCAAATCGAATAGCAGGGTCGTCTCGTTTCAGCTGGGTGAATGGAATGAGGGCGGATCAGGGGTTACTGTAGTCATACTCGGCGAATGAAAAAAATTATACGAAAAATACTGATCGCCAACCGGGGTGAAATCGCCGTTCGCGTCATGAGGACCTGCAGGACGATGGGGATAGCGACTGTGGCGGTCTACTCCGATTGGGATAAGCGGTCACCGCATCTCAGGATTGCCGGAGAGTCGCATTATCTTGGTCCATCGCCGGCCCGGGAGAGTTATCTGAACGTTGACAAAATTCTGGAAATTGCCAGGACGTCAGGCGCGGACGCCATTCATCCGTGCTACGGATTTCTATCGGAAAATCCATCCTTCGTCGAACGTGTGGAAAAAGAGGGCTTGATATTCATCGGCCCGTCCGCGGCGGCGATAAGAAAACTCGGGGATAAGACCTCGGCAAAAGAAATCGCCCGCACACTGGGCGTTCCGGTCGTGCCCGGCACCGTCAAAGCGCCGTCGTCCCCGGAAGAGGCCCGCTCGGTGGGAAAATCCATCGGATATCCCGTGCTGCTCAAGGCGGCCGCTGGGGGGGGCGGCAAAGGGATGAGGATAGTCAGAGAAGAGAAAGACCTCGCGGGCGCCCTCTCCCTCTCGATGTCCGAGGCAAAGTCCTCGTTTTCCGACGGGCGGGTCTACATGGAAAAATACATCGAGGATCCGCGCCATATCGAGGTCCAGGTCATTGCCGACGCCCACGGCGCGGTCGTCCACCTCGGTGAACGCGAATGTTCGATTCAGCGCAGATACCAGAAGATCATCGAGGAATCCCCCTCGGAGGCCATCGATGAAAAGTTGCGCAGGAGCCTGGCGGAGTCGGCGGTGAGGCTCGCCGGGTACGCGGGATACACCGGCGCGGGAACGGTCGAATTCATCCTGGACCGGGAGGGAAACGCGTATTTCATGGAGGTGAACACCCGATTACAGGTCGAACACCCGGTTACCGAATGGAGAACCGGCATCGACATCGTGCGGGAGCAGATCAGGATCGCGGCCGGGGAGCGACTCTCGCGTACCCAGCCGGAAATTACGTTTTCCGGCCACGCGATCGAATGCCGGATCTACGCGGAGGATTCCGCGAACGGATTTCTGCCGTACACGGGGAGGATCGAACACATCGCTCATCCCGCGGGTCCGGGGGTCAGGATCGATA
>DATEDB010000182.1:0-2355 GCA_035286625.1 Bacteroidota bacterium | reverse complement strand
CGACCGCGGCGCCCGACCGTGCCGCCGAACCGATCACCCGTCCGATCAGCTCCGCCGTCACAAGTGGTCTCACGGCGTCGTGGACCACGACGATGCCCGCCGCACCCGCCGTGCGCGTGGAAAACCCCAGTCTCACAGAATCCTGTCTCTCGGCGCCGCCCGTGATGAGTTCCCTGACCTTGTTGATCCCCGCCCCTTCCAGGAGCGACCGGACGACGGGAATATCCGCCGGCCTGAGGACAAGCACGATGTCATCCACTTCGACCGCCGCCTCGAATGGCTGCAGCGTCCTGACGACAACCGGCACGCCCCCCAGTGTGAGAAGCGCCTTCGATGCGGCGGCGGTCCGTCCCATCCGGGCGCCAGCCCCCGCCGCGGGGACGATCGCGCAGACCCGTGTGCCGTCGACCATCGCCATTTACAGGATGAGCATCGCTTCGCCGTAACTGTAGAAGCGCCACTTTTCCTTGATGGCCTTCTTGTAGGCCTTCATCACGAAATCGCGGCCGGCGAACGCCGAAGTGAGCATCAGGAGCGTCGATTCCGGCATGTGGAAGTTCGTAATGAGGCAATCGGCGATCTTGAAGTCGTAGGGCGGAAAGATGAACTTGTCGGTCCATCCCCTGTTGCTTTTCAGGTGCCCGGTGGTGGTGACGCTCGATTCCACCGCCCGCGCCGTGCTCGTCCCCACCACGAACACCCTCCCCTTGTGGTCGATCGTGCGGTTCACGATATCCACCGTCGATTGGGCGATCTCGTAGAATTCGGAGTCCATTTTATGCTTGGAGAGGTCCTCGACCTCCACCGGCCGGAACGAGCCGAGGCCGAGGTGGAGCGTCACGGGCGCGAACTTCACGCCCCTGTGCTCGATCGAGCTCACCAGGCGTTTGGTGAAGTGCAGGGCGGCCGTCGGCGCCGCCACCGATCCGATGTTCTTCGCGAAGATCGTCTGGTACGACTCCTTGTCCTCATCGACGGGGGCGCGCTTGATGTAGTAGGGCAACGGCGTCAGGCCGATCCGCTCGATGATTTTAAACAGATCGGTTTTGGTGTTGAACCTCACCGTGCGGCCCCGAGACGTGGTGTTGTCGATGACCTCGCACCAGATCTTCCCGTCGTCGAAGTAGATCTTGTTCCCGATCCTGACCTTCCTGGCCGGGTCCACGATGACGTCCCAGATGTTCTCCTCCTTGTTCAGCTCCCTGAGGAGGAACACCTCGATTTTCGCGTTCGTTTTTTCCTTTTTCCCGAAGAGGCGCGCAGAAAAGACTTTCGTCTCGTTGATCACCACGCAATCCCCCTTCTTCATGTAGGAACCGATGTCGGAAAACTTTTTCACCTCGAACGACTCGTCGCTGCGGTGCAGGACCATGAGCCTCGCGCTGTCCCGGGGTTTCGCGGGATAGCTGGCGATCAGGTTCCGCGGCAGCGGATATTTGAAATCTGACAGTTTCATAGACGTGTCACCTCAATGATGATACAATCATTTCCGGTCGCCCGGTATTATTTTCGTTTCCTGCGGCGGGATTTCCCGCCCTTCGCGGTTTCCTCACTCGCGGCGATGGCCGCCTGGGCGGCCGCCAGCCTCGCGATCGGGATCCTGTACGGGGAGCAGCTGACGTAGTCGAGGTCGAGTTCGGCGCAGAACCTGACGGAGCGGGGTTCCCCCCCGTGCTCGCCGCAGATTCCGATCTTCAGATCCGGCTTCACCGACCTGCCCCTGGTTACGCCGATCCTCATGAGCTCGCCCACGCCGGCACGGTCGATCGAATGGAACGGGTCCTCGTCGATAATCCCCTTCTGGATGTAGTCGGGGAGGAACGTGCCCGCGTCGTCCCTGGAAAGCCCCAGCGTGGTCTGTGTGAGATCGTTTGTTCCGAAGGAAAAGAACTCCGCGGCGCCGGCCACTTCGTCGGCGGTGATCGCGGCCCGGGGGAGTTCGATCATCGTCCCGACCAGGTACTTCACCCGGAGGCCCCGGGAGTCGAAGACCTCGCGCGCGACCTTCCGCACGATCTCTTCCTGCCGTTTCAATTCGTTCACGAACCCGACCAGCGGGATCATGACTTCCGGCCGGACATCGATCCCCTCGGCTTTCGCGTCGCAGGCCGCCTCGAAGATCGCCCGGCCCTGCATCTCGGTGATCTCGGGGTAGATGATCCCGAGCCGGCAGCCCCTGTTCCCGAGCATGGGATTGAACTCTTTCAACTGCTCGATCCGGTGCGCTATTTTTTCCGGCTTCACGCCCAGTTTCCCGGCCAGGACGCCTATCCCCTTCTCGTCGTGCGGCAGGAATTCATGGAGGGGCGGGTCGAGGGTCCTGATGGTCACCGGCCGGCCGGCCATCACGCGGAA
>DATEDB010000181.1:0-7389 GCA_035286625.1 Bacteroidota bacterium | reverse complement strand
GAATTGGTGAGGGCCGACTCTACCGTCTTTCCCGCCCGGGTGTCCTTCAGGCGCCTGTCCGGTCTGCCGGAAGCGGACATGATGGTTGAAATCGAAGACGTCTCGGCAAGCAAAACAGAGGCGGCCCGTCTCACCGGCATGCAACGGGGGGCGGAACGCGTGGGGGAAATTCTCGAGGCATCCACAGCGACTCTCGAGGAGGAGAAACTTCTCCAGGTGGCACTGGATAAAACCCTGGACATCCTGGAGTGGTCCGCCGGGCTGATCTACAAGCTCGACCCGGCATCGACGACCTTCTCGCCGGCGCTCAACCGGAAAGTGCCCAGGAAACTTCTCTCCAAACTTCCCGCGTTCACCCCGGACGAAGGGCTTGGAGGCTTCGTGATGAAAACCCTCGAGAGTCACATCATCGATGTGGACACGTACCCGAGCTACCTTCCGCTGGGAACACTTTTCCGCGAACAGGGCATCAGGCAGATCTCGCTGGTGCCGCTCGTCCACGGCGAGTCCCCTCTCGGTTTCATACTGGGCCTGTCCGACCGGGAGGGCAAAGGGCACCCGGCCGACACACTGACCCTTCTGGGCAGGCAGCTCGGCAATGCCATCGCGAATGCCCGGAGGCTGACCGATATGAAGGCGTCAGAGGGGCAACTCCACCTCGTGGTAAGTTCGCTCTCCGGGACTGTGTATACGTCGGGACCGGAAGGGCTCATCCGGTCCATCGACCAGTCCGTCTCCAGGCTCCTGGGCTACACCAGCAGGGATTTCGGCAGGAACAGGTCGCTCTTCCTTTCGCTGATCCACGAGGAAGACAAGAAAATCTATCTCGAGAGGGTGACGGCCTCACAATCCCTTCCCTCCACATTCGTACGGGTCTACAGGATGCGCCCGAAGGCGAAGGCCGCCTGCGTATGGGTCCGGGATTCAGTCTCGGTCATGCGTGACGGCGCGGGCCGGGTGAAGGGGTTCACCGGCCTGCTCTCGGACGTCACCGGCGAACGCGAAAAATTCACGGCAGTGCAATCGGAGCGCTCGGTCCTGCGCTCGGTCCAGGACGTCATCCCCGATGGGATTGCCGCCTTCGATCACGAGGGAAAGTGCGTGGAGTGGAACCCCACCATGGAACGGATCACCGGCCGGGGTCGGAACGACTCTGCCGGACGCAGCGTCGAGGAGCTCGCATTTCTTCCGGACGGCCTGACTCCCGGGATGCTGGCCGGGAAGTCCCGGGCGCAGCAGATCACGGTCCTGGGTTTGACGGGCACGGTCACCGGCAACGAACGCCGCTACGAGGTCACCCTCGTGCCGGTTCCGGGGAACAGGGGAGAAGACCCGGGATTCCTGCTCCGGTATACCGATGTCACCGTGCGCGAGAAGGAGATCCACGCCCTTCTCGAGTCGGAGAAGATCCTCCTCAACGTGATCAACGCCATGGACGACGTCATGATGATCACCGACCTCGGGGGAAGGATCGTGGAGGTCAACCGTGCGTTTCTGAAGTGCACCGGGTATTCCCGCAGTGAGGTGGTCGGAGAGCAATTTCCCTACCGGTGGCTCGACGAGAAGGACATGGGCCGTTTTCTCCAGTGGATTTCGAGAATCCGCGAACAGAAGTGGCTTCACGACTTCGACCTCACCTGGATCACGAAACGCGGCTCGAAAGTCCAGATGAGCCTCAATACCACGCCGATCAGGAATTCGTCAGGCGAACCGGTGGCGATGCTCAACATCGCCCGCGATATCACGGAGAGGGTACGACTGATCGGCGATCTCGAGGCGCGAAACATCCAGATTGAGATGATCAACAGGGTTGTCACCCTGGCCAACCTCTCGAACGATTTTTCGGAAGTCTTCAGGACGGTCGCCCGCGAAGTCGTACGGGTGGTCCCGTCCGAGTGGGTGTTGCTGCTGGCGGGTGCCGGCCTGAATCCCTCCTTTTCCATGATCGAAAATTTCGGACCCGGGCGGCTGCAGCCGGGTGACTTTCTCCCCCTTGCCGGCATCCCGGATGCGGCGGGTACCGGCGTCCCGGCGCCGGGAATCATCGGAGACCTCCGGTTCGAGACGCGCGCCGTCATCCCGGAATCCCTCGCCGGTCAGGCAAGGTCCGCCGTGGTCGTTCCGCTCGTGATGAACGGTAAAATCGTCGGGACGTTCGTCGCGGCCAACAGGGAACCCCACGCGTACGCAGAAGAGCACGAGGCCCTCCTGGTCCCGTTGGTCCGTCAGATCGGGGGAATCATCGAGCGGATAAGACTTTTCAGGCAGGTCGCTTCGGATTCCACCTATGTCAGGGCCCTCCTCGACGCGCTCGACAGCCCTGTCTATACGGTCGACCTCGCCCACACGATTAGAGAGATCAACCGCGCGGGAATCTCGTTCCTGGAGGAGTTGGTCGGCGCCGGGGAAACCGTCCGCGCAGGGGCAAACCTGTTTTCGATCCTCGGCGATTCACCGCTCGGGAATACGCTCCGGCAGGGTGTGGAGGCGGGCGAATACTCCGCGGAAATCCCGGTTGATTCCGGGTCCGGCGCAAAAATCATCAGAGTGACGGTCAATTCGTTGCGGGAAGGGGGGGGCATCACCGGGTACGTGTTCAGCCACACCGATATCACGAGCCTGAAAACGACCGAGAACGAACTTCGGGACAGGGCGCGACAGCTCATCACCCTGCATGAAATCTCCATGCTGATCGCCAACTCCTACGACATCAACCTCGTGCTGAGCTCCGCGCTGCCGCTGTTGAAAACGGCGATCGATGCAGATGCGGTGCTCGTCTACCTGGCCGGTCAGGGGTCGGCCGACCTTCGCCTGGAACGCCAGGAGGGTTTTCTCGCGGACGATGTTGCGCCGATCAGCGTGCTCAGCCCCGACCGGTCCATCACCGGCGACGTGGTGAGGCGCCGGGAGGCGAATTACATCGAGAGAGACGTCCAGCGGGACGGGAGGATTTCACACCCGAACAGGATCTTCCTCGAAAAACACGGGATGCAGGCGATGGCGATCATCCCCATCCTTGTCAAAGAAAAAGTCCTCGGTGCGCTGGATATTTTGTATCGGGCCGAACACGTTTTCCCCGAGCAGGAGAAACATATCCTGAACCTGGTGGGGAACCAGATCGGAGCCGCGATCGAGAACGTGGAACTCTACAAGGAACTCACCGCGCAGGTGGAGCGCCTGAGCATCCTGTTCGAACTGAGCCGGTCACTCACCTCGCTGCTGGACACGGGGCAGATCTGCCGCACGGCCTTCGAGCACGTCAGCCGGGTGGCGGAATGCGAAAGGTGTACGATCGGACTCCTGGACGGACAGAGCGGAAAGTTGACGGTGAAACTGCGCGCGGAGGCCGACGGAGACCTGAACCGGGTCGGGCCCGGAGACGGAACGGGGATGGACGGATCAGGTGTCACGGACGTCATCCGGGGACGGACAACATATCGTTCCCCCGACCGCACGGCGGTGATTGTCCCGATGGTGTCCGAGGGGACCATCACCGGGGTGATCGAGGTCGTGACCGGCGGCCGGCCCCTCGACGAAGTGCAGATCCGTCTTCTGGAAAGCGTCGGCTCGCTCACGGCGATCGCCCTGGAAAAAGGAAAACTCTACGAAGAGACGGTGGAGAAATCGGGGGAAATCGAACAGCGGAACCGCGAACTCGACGATTATACCTACGTGGTGTCGCACGACCTCAAGGAACCCCTCATCAGCATCGAGGGTTTCAGCCGGATACTCCAGATGGATTATTCCGACGTCATCCGGGAAGAGGGGAGAGAGTACCTCGACTCTCTTGTCGGCGCCACGACGAGAATGAAGGGGCTGATCGACGACCTGCTCCTGTTGTCGCGGGTCAGCCGCCCCTCCGAGTCCTTCCGGTCCGTGGATATTTCCGGTATCATAGAGGAGATCCGGACAGACATGGAGTTTCTCATTAAAAAACGGAACGTCAGCCTCGTCGTTTCACCGGGGCTTCCGGCGGTCCGGGGGAACGAAACACAGCTCGGGATCCTGTTCCGGAATCTTATCGGGAATGCCGTCAAATTCAACGATAAACTGCGGCCGGAGATTTCGATCGGATTTCGAATTCATGAAAATAATTCGTATCTTTTTTGGGTCAAAGACAACGGAATCGGCATCGATCAGGAATTCCACGATAAAATCTTCGTGATATTTCAACGATTGCACCGTAGAGAGGAATTCGAGGGATCCGGCGCCGGTCTGGCGATCGTTAAAAAAATCATCGAAACTCACCAGGGCAACATCTGGGTTGAGTCCGTGAAGGGGACCGGGTCGACGTTCCTCTTTACCCTTCCGGCGGACACCCAGGCCTGACAACCCGGATGGATCACAAGCTCAGAATACTGCTTGTCGAGGATAACCGCGATTTCGCCAAGCTCGTACAGGTGTATCTGCAGAGGTACGACGCCGAACGCTTCGAGGTCGTCTGGAAGGAGAACCACGCCGACGCGATGGCTTTCCTGCATGAGGATGCGCATGTCGATGTGGCGCTGATGGATTATTTCCTTCCGGGCAAAACCGGTCTCGACATCGCCCGGGATATTTCTTCCGGGTACCCGCACATCCCGATCATCTTCCTGACGGTCAACAAGGATTTCCATCTTGCGCTCGAAGTGATGAAGCTCGGCGTGGCGGAATTTCTGGTCAAGGAAGAGATCTCCTCGCCGGTACTGCCGAAAACTATCCTGAACGTTGTCGAGAAACAGGGTCTGAAAGACCGGCTCATGAAACTCGAGATCAGTCGGCAGAGGCTCAGGGCCATCAGGGACACGCTGAGCTCCATCGTGGGAGATTTCGAGGTGCCGTTGCGCGAAATGGAGAAGCTCACCGAACGGCTGGGACAACAGTCCGCCGAAACGCTTCCCGGCGACTATCTTGAAATGATCGACGACAACGTCCGCCGCATAGTGGAGAAGCTCAACAAGCTCAAAACGCTCCAGGAAGATAAAACCGTCCGGTATATCAAGGACATCAAGATGCTCGACCTTTCATAATCAGACCGGGCCGGAGCAACCGCACTCACCCATTCCGCCCCCGGGACACAACCGTCCGCGTCGGTCCGTCGGAACCTCGCCAGTCGCGAAGGATGCCCGTGGTCATCAGATGAACTTTACTCTCGCACTCGCACAGATAGATCCGGTTCCGGGCGACCTGAAACGGAACATCCGCACCCACATAGACCGTGTCAGGCGGGCACGGGACGGCGGCGCAGACCTTGTCGTGTTCCCGGAGCTGAGCCTCACGGGTTACACCCTGAAGGACGCCGTCGTCGAACTGGCGCTCCGGTCAGACGGAGGGGGTGCGCTGGATGAACTGGTGGAGGCGTGCGGCGACGCCACGGTGATCGCCGGCGGGGTAGAGGAGTCGACGGATTTCGGTATCTACAACGCCGCCTTCGCGCTCACAGGGTCCGGGGCCAGGGTCGTCCACCGGAAGATCTATCCACCCAGCTACGGGATGTTCGAGGAGCAGAGGTATTTTCTCCGGGGCGGTACGGTCTCCTCGTTCGAATCCCCGGTCGGGACCCTCGGTGTCCTCATCTGCGAAGACCTGTGGCACCTCCCCCTGCCCTATCTCCTGGCGAAGGATGGTGCTCCGGTCATCATCGCGATAGCCGCGAGTCCCACCCGCGTTTCGGGATCGGGCGGGGGTCTTCGGAACGAGGAGGTGAACGGCGAAAACCACCGGACGCTGGCCCGGTTGCTGAGCACATATCTCTGTTTCTGCAACAGGGTGGGAGTAGAGGATGGCGTGAATTTCTGGGGGGGATCCTCGGTGCAGTCGCCGGACGGGAACACCGTGGTCCGGGCGCGGCTGTTCGAGGAAGACCTGGTCTTCGCTGAAATCGACCTGGCGGAACTGCGCAGGGCGAGGATGATGTCGAGACATTTTCTCGATGACGATCCGCACCTGACCCGGCGCGAGCTCGCCAGAATACTCGGTAAACCGGGATCAACGGCATGAAAAATATCTACATCGAAGAACTCGACCGTCACGCGGGCGAGGAGGTCACCATCCGCGGATGGGTGTACAACAAACGCGCCGGCGGGAAGATCCGTTTTCTCATCGTCCGGGACGGCACGGGTCTCCTCCAGTGCGTGATCGTGAAATCCACCGTCCCCGCGGAGGTATTCGAGGCTTTCGACGCGCTCTCGCAGGAGAGCTCCCTGGAAGTCACCGGCCTACTCCGCCGGGACGACCGCGCCCCCGGGGGGTTCGAAATGGAGGTCAGGGCTCTGAAGGTGGTCAGTATCGCAAGGGAATACCCGATCACCCCCAAGGAGCACGGTGTGGACTTCCTGATGGACCACAGGCATCTCTGGCTCCGCTCCGCGCGGCAGCATGCGATCCTCAGGATCCGTCACCAGATCATCGCCGCGATACGGGAGTTTTTCGACATGCGGGGGTTCACCCTCCTGGATGCCCCCATTTTCACCCCCGCCGCGTGCGAAGGGACCTCGACCCTGTTCGAGACTGAATATTTCGATCTCGGGAAGGCGTACCTGACACAGTCGGGTCAGCTCTACGGCGAGGCGGGCGCTATGGCCCTCGGAAAGGTCTATGTCTTCGGACCCACGTTCAGGGCCGAAAAATCGAAGACCCGGAGGCACCTCACCGAGTTCTGGATGGTGGAGCCGGAGGTGGCGTTCAACGACCTGGCGGCCAACATGGAGCTCGCGGAGGAATTCCTGGAGCATATCGTGGCATCGGTCCTCGCCCATCGAGGCCCGGAGCTGAAAACTCTCGAACGCGATGTGACATTCCTGAAAAAAGTGAAGAAGCCCCTCCCGAAAATCACCTACAGCGATGCGGTCGATATCCTCAAGAAGAAGGGAGTCCCGTTCGAATGGGGGAACGACTTCGGCGGCCCGGACGAAACGGTGATTTCCTCTGAGTTCGACCGGCCGGTGATCGTGCACCGGTATCCGGCAGCGATGAAGGCTTTTTACATGAAACGCGATCCGGAGAACCCCGACCTCGCCCTGGCGATGGACGTCCTCGCGCCGGAGGGATACGGGGAAATCATCGGGGGGAGCCAGCGTGAGGACGACTACGACACCCTCGAGCGGCGCATCCGGGAGCATCACCTGCCCCAGTCGGCCTTCGAGTGGTACCTCGACCTCCGACGCTACGGCTCGGTCCCGCACTCGGGATTCGGCCTGGGCGTGGAACGCACGGTATCGTGGATCTGCGGCCTGGACCACGTCAGGGAAACCATTCCCTTTCCCAGGATGATCTACCGGCTCAACCCCTGAACCATCCCGATGATTCTGGCCAGCGACCTGCGTAAGCGGTACGGCTCCGTCCTGGCGGTCGACGGGATTTCACTGCGCGTCGAACGGGGGAGGATCCTCGGCCTGCTCGGTCCGAACG
>DATEDB010000180.1:0-4970 GCA_035286625.1 Bacteroidota bacterium | reverse complement strand
TGGGGGACCCGCCACTCGCCGTCCACCGAGTAGCGGTGAAACCCGCCGCCGAGATGATCGTTCATCCCCCCCGCCGCCATCGCCCTGAGAGTATGCAACCCCATGCCGAGGGCGGTGGAATCCTGATGCCGGCGGTAATATGAAAAGAGAAATTCCAGAACGGCGGGCCGGGGGAATTTCGGGCCCGTGCCGAATCCGCCGTGCAGGGAATCATAGGCCGAGGAGATATTCGCGAAGGCTGTGGCGGTGAGGGCCTTTACGGACGCGCCGGAGTCGACGCTGGATTCCGCCGTCCTGAGGTACTCCACCAGGTGAGTTCCAGATTCGGTGATCCGGGACGGATCTTTTTTCCAGAGGTCGACAATCTGCCGGAGCAGGTCGGGAAAACCCGGCCGTCCGTGCGAGGCCGCCGGCGGGATGTATGTTGCGCCGTAGAAGGGTTTGAGGTCGGGGGTCAGGAACACGGACATCGGCCAGCCGCCCCCTCCGGTCATCGCCTGGACGGCGGACATATAGATCCGGTCGACGTCCGGCCGTTCCTCCCGATCGACCTTGATGCACACCACCAGCTCGTTCATCAATTGTGCGATGGCCGTGTTCTCGAAGACCTCGCGTTCCATGACGTGGCACCAGTAGCAGGTGGAATAGCCCACAGAGAGAAAGATAATTTTGTTCTCGCGCCGGGCCTTTTCGAATGCCTCAGCACCCCACGGGTACCAGTCCACGGGGTTGAACGCGTGCTGGAGGAGGTAGGGACTTTTTTCATGTATCAAACGGTTGGGTTTCTCCCCGGCTTTCAGCCGCTCGGCGACCGTGGCGGCGATGCTTCTACCGGGGATCTGGCCGGCGGTTTGGGATTGTAATCCGGCGGATCGGTCTTGTGAGGAGTCGGACATAAGGCACCCGGAAGTGAGAAGAACGCTGACGAGGATATGATGAGAACGTACTTTCATGTATCACCTGAAGTGAGCCGGGGTGAGATGAATCAACCCCGAGGCGACCTGTTGGTAGCGGGTGATTCCCGGGGGAATACAGCGGATCCGGGCTGCGAGTCCCGGGTTATTGACGGATGGAGACCGTCTTGAGTGTGGAGCTGATCGGGATCGAACCGACGACCTCCTCGTTGCGAACGAGGCGCTCTCCCAGCTGAGCTACAGCCCCATGGTGTGTAAAACGGGATAATCGGTGTGCCCGACGTCCCCGGGGCGCCGGTGATGCACAATAAGGAGCATTAATTTACAAAACCCCGGGCCGGAATGCAAAATCTTCGCACGGTACTCTCACCGGCAGTCCCCCCCGGGGGGCCGATCGGGTAACACGCTCCTTGACAAGTGTCAGTAAAATTCATAATATTTAATGATATATCCGATTCGATGATAAACCACGGATACGAAAAGCAGATGAGAGCCGAAGAGACAGGTAAAAAGAACCATGACGCGAGCGGGACCGAAGACGATCCTCTTCCCATAGAGGCGCACGATGAAACGGAAATGACCGACACATCCGCCGAGCCTGAGACCTCCGCGAGAGTGGCGGAGCTCGAGGCGTTGATCGCGCAGGCGAAAGACCAGCTCCTGCGCAAGGCGGCGGAATTCGACAACTATAAAAAAAGAACCGAAGCCGAAACGGTGGCCGTCATCAGGTTCGCGAACGAGGACCTCCTGCTCCGGCTCCTCCCGGTCCTCGACGACTTCGAGAGATCCTTCAAAGCCCTCCGGAAAACCTCCGCCGGGACGGACGGGAACGCGGATGGTCCTCCGTCGGCCGGGGATCGCGCGACGGACGCGTTCATCAGCGGCATCGATCTCATTTACGGAAAATTCAGGAAGGTCCTCGAGCAGGCAGGACTGACCCCGTTCGAATCCGCGGGCCAGCCCTTCGACCCCGAGCTGCACGACGCGCTCCTCCAGGTCCCGCGCGACGACGTTCCCCACCATACTGTCGTCGAGGAAATCGAGAGAGGATACCGGCTCGACGACAAGGTGGTCCGTCACGCGAGGGTCATCGTCTCCTCGAAAAACGACCCGGCACGGTCATAGAAAGACATATGGCGAAGCGCGATTACTACGAAATCCTGGAGATTTCCAAACAGGCCGGCACCGACGACCTCAAGAAGGCCTACCGGAAGGCGGCCATGAAATACCATCCCGACCGCAATCCCAATAACAAGGAAGCCGAGGAGAAGTTCAAGGAAGCGGCAGAGGCATACGAGGTGTTGAGCGACCCGGACAAAAGACGCCGGTACGACCAGTACGGTCATTCCGGCATGCGGGCGGGATCCGACTTCCACGGGTACACGGACATCAACGACATATTTTCCAACTTCGGGGATATATTCGGGGGCGGGATCTTCGAGGACATGTTCGGCGGCGGCCGGCGGACCGGCGGCCGGCAGCGCCCGGCCCACGGAACGGCGGGTTCGGACCTCAAGATCAGGCTGAAGCTCTCGCTGGAGGAAATCGCCACCGGGGTGGAAAAAAAGATCAAGATCAAACGGTGGAAAACCTGCCAGACATGTTCGGGCAGCGGCGCCAGGCACGGTTCCTCGAAAACCGTCTGCGGCGTCTGCAAGGGCGCCGGCGAGGTCCGCCACGTGTCCCGGTCGGTCTTCGGCCAGTTCGTGAGCGTCACGACCTGTTCAAACTGCAACGGCGAGGGTCACATCGTAAAAGACCGGTGCCCCGACTGCTCCGGTGAAGGGAGAGTCCAGGGGGAATCCGCCATCAAGGTTTCCGTCCCGGCGGGCGTATCGGAGGGGAACTATATCCCTCTCAAGGGACAGGGGAACGCGGGGCAACGCGCAGGCCCCCCGGGGGATCTCCTGGTGATCATCGAGGAGGATCCCCATCCGGTGTTCACCCGGCACGGGGAAGACGTGATGCTGGACCTGCTGGTGGGATTTTCGGACGCGGCGCTCGGCGCCGAGGTGGAGATCCCCACGCTCACCGGGAAAGCCAGGCTCAAGATTGATCCCGGCACACAGTCCGGGCGGATCCTCCGGATGAGGGAAAAAGGCATCCCCTCGCTGAACGGCCGCAGCGCCGGGGATCAGCTCGTCAGAGTCAACGTCTGGGTGCCCACCAAGCTGACGCGGGAGGAAAAAAACCAGATCCAGGCGCTTTCAAAAAGTGAAAATTTCAACCCCAAACCGGGGGATAAGTCCGCCCATTCCGATAAAAGTTTTTTCTCGGCGATTAAAAACCTCTTTTCGTAATACCGGCGGATCGTCCATTCGGTTCCGGGCCGGTCTCCCGGACGTCCCCCGGTTACTCCCGGCGGTCCCGGGCCCGGTCAGGTACGGCCGGGGCAGGATGATGCTTGATAACGCCTGATGTTGCATGATGATAACAGAGCGGGTAAGGGAATTTATCCGGAGACTGAATTTCACCCCCACCGAACGCAAGGTCGTGATCGTACTCATCGGCGCGTTCCTGGTGGGCCTGGGAATTCAGTTTTTCCGGTCGGCCGGGCGCCGGGCCGCCGGGTTCGACTATTCCGCCGCAGACTCTGAGTTCGTCGCCAGGAGCGCACTCCCCGCGTCGAACCTCCCGGGCGTCCCGGGCGGAAATTTATCGGGGGATAGCGGCCGGAGGCGCCCCGCGGCGGACCGGCCCGCGGTCGGGTTGGTGCGTATCAACAGCGCAACCAAATTCGAGCTGATGACCCTGCCGGGGGTCGGCGAAATCATCGCCGAGCGTATCATACGGTACAGGCTGGATCATGGAGGGTTTACATCGGTTCGCGACCTTCTCCGGGTGAAGGGGATCGGAGCGAAGAAACTCGAACATCTTGCACCATTTTGCGTCGTGGAGAACTGAACATGTTCGGTGAATATGTAGCGGGTCTGAGCTATTCGGGTGACATCATCCGGACAGCCGTCCTCAAACTCAAAAAAGACGGACCCGTGCTCTGCCTCCTGGCCGAGGAGAAAAACGGCGCGCGCGCGGGGCTCTGGTTCCTGCGGCCGATCCTCGAACCCCGGCTCCGCCTCATGAAGAAAATCAGCGCCATTTCGGTCGGCGTCGACGACGGTTCGGTGTTTTATCATTCGTTTCCCCTCGACCGGTCTGACACCGCGGTGGACCGGAACGAGCAGACGGACTGGGAACTTGGCCAGTTCATCGGCGGATACCTGCCTGCGGAATTTATAAAGGAAATACGGGTCCTGTCATCTGACGCCGGGGCGAAGACACAGGAGATCCTTGTCGTCGCCGCCAACAGGGCGTTCGTCCGCGACATTCAGTCGAGGGTCCTCCGGAAGAACCTGCGGCTCCAGGTGATCGAAACAAATTTTTTCAGCGCGTCGTACGCGCTGTCCGCCAACTATCCCGATGCGGAGATGAAGAAGGTCCTGCTGGCGACCGTCGAGGCCGAGCGGGCGGACGCCGGCGTCTTCAACCGGGGAACACTCGAGAGACATCTCTGCGCCCGGGTGGAATCCCACGAGGATGTCGTCGATCTTCTTGTGAGGACGAGCGGCGGACGGAACGTTGACGAGATATTCCTGAGCGGGGGGGGAGCCACCCACGCCCTCGCCCTGACGGCCAGGCAACAGCTCGGGAGGAGCGTCGAAATGCTGAACCCCGTCCGGCGGCTGAAGCTGAAGGGACGCTACGCCCGGAACAACGAGTTCGCGGGTCTCGAACACCGTTTCGCCTCGGTCATCGGCTGCGCCCTCCGGAAACAATGAGGATCATCACCGGAAGATACCGGGGTCGACGGCTCGCCGGACCCCCGGCTCCGGGCCTCAGGCCTGCGACGGACCGGGTGCGGGAATCGGTGTTCAACATTCTCCAGAACCGGCTCGACATCTCGGGCATCCGCGTGCTGGACCTCTTCGCCGGTACCGGGAGCCTCGGTTTCGAGGCGCTCAGCAGGGGGGCGGGGGAGGTTACGTTCGTCGACGCCGATCGGCACGCGACGGCGCTCATCGGAAAAAACGCGGGCGCGCTGGGTTGTGCCGACCACTG
>DATEDB010000179.1:0-4487 GCA_035286625.1 Bacteroidota bacterium | reverse complement strand
GTGGTATAAATGCCGAACAGTCCCGCCGTGATGACCAGGAAGCGGCGCGACCTGATCGCCCCGAGCAGTCGGCCCGACCCGCCGTGACGGCGCGCCACGGCGACGAAGCCCGGGAGCCAGGAAAACACCAGGAGTGTCAGCGCGCCGATCCAGAGCCCGTTTACCATGATCTCCGCGGTGGCGGTCCCCGGGATACCCGGTGCGGCTAAACGGAAAATCAGCGTATAGGCCTCCGAAAAGACCAGACGGAACATCCAGACCGGTGCGACGAGGGCGATGAGGGCGGCCGGGAGCCGCAGACTCAGGACCAGGGAGGACGACAGGAACAGGAGGCAGACGGCGAACGGCACGGCGATCTTCACTCCCGCGAAGGCGGCCAGGACGACGGCCGCCAGCAGGGCGATGAACGACCGTTTGAACAGGACGTACGGGCTGCGGGAGATCTGCAATCCTCCGGCGAGACGTAATCCGGTCAGGATGCCGAACACCGATGCCAGGAGCCCCAGGACGATGTAGTGCTCCGGATGGGCGAACCAGGGGTAACGGTCGTTTTTAATCACGCCGATGAGGTTCGAAGAGTACCATGCCGGAAGGACCGTCACCAGGGAGACGAGCAACAGCTTCACTCCGGACCAGCGGCGTTTCCCGGCCTGATCGGCCCCGGCCGGGGCCACGGAGAAATGGGCTTTCCTCATCCGCAGCAGGACGGCGAATCCGAACAGCGCCGACCCCGCGACGAAGAACCATACGCCCCAGAGGGGAACGATCACCGGCAGAGCCCCGACCAGGCAGAGCCAGTACCGGGCCGTGGCGCGCGAAGGGACTCCGCCGTCGAATCGACGGACCAGCCGGAGCGCCAGGTCCCCCGACCGCTTGAGGCCCGCGGGGTCGAAATTCGCGTAGGAATCCTGCGGGGTGTGTATCGGGTCCCCCACGTCCGTGGTGAAGTCGATCGCGGGGATGCCTGCCTGCAGGAAGGGTACGTGGTCGGATCCGGATCCTTTTTCCGTCGCGTAGTTCCAGGAGAAGTAATGCAGGGGGTAGTCGAGACCCGTGTACCCGAGCCCGGTGAACTCCTCCACGGTGGCCCGCACGAGCCAGGGCGGGGCGGAGGCTCCGTGGGCGTCCGGATCGAGAATGATCGTCCCGGACCCGTTCGCCATGTCGATCTGTATCATGAGCACCACGCTGTCGATCCCGTCGAAATGTTCGACGAAGGCGCGGGATCCCCGGGCCCCCCGTTCTTCCCCCCCGAACAGCGCGAACACGATCGTGGACTGAAGCTCGTCCCGGGAGAGGGCCCTTGCCGCCTCGAGAACGACCGCGCTTCCGGACGCGTCGTCGTTCGCCCCGGGGATCTCCGGGCCCGCGGAATCGATATGGCCGCCGAGGACGATGATCCGGCCGGTCCGGCCTTTTTTGATTCCGACGGCGACGCCGCTCGCGGTGTTCACCGAAGCGGCCTTCATCATCGGCATGACAAAGGCGGTATCGCAACCGTACAGGAGGAGTTTCTCCGTCGCGAATGCGAGCGCGCGCCTCTCGGCCGGGGAGCCCATCGGCCGCGGTCCGATCACCACGGCGAGCGAGCGCAGGAGATCGTCGGCGTTCGGGGCGGAGAATTCCTGCGCCCGGGCCGGGGGGCAGACCGACCAGCCGACGGCGAGGAGGCAGATGGTTGAGAGCCGCACGATCGGCGGGATCATTCCAGGGACCTGCGTAAAAAATCGAGTATTCTTTTTTCGTACAGCCCCCCGGCGACTTCCCAGGTATCGGAGTGGGCGGCCCCCTGGATCGAAAACATCTCCCGCGGCTCGTTGGCGGCGGCGAACAGGCTGTGCGAGTACTCCGCCCTGATCAGATGGTCCTGTTCGGCCACGATGATCATCAGGGGTATGTCGATCTTCCGCACCGCTTCGAGGGGAGAGACGGCGTTCGCCTCGAACCCCGCCACGAGCTCCGAGCGCTTGATCACCAGGTTCCTGAGGTAGTGGAAGGGGAGCTTGATCATGCGTTTCTGGTAATCGTCGAAGATCGACCTCAACGTCGCGAACGAGTTCTCCGCGATCACCGCCCTGATCCTCGTGTCGATCGCGGCAGCCTGGATGGCCACCGCGGCCCCCATCGAGGTCCCGAACATCGCGATGGGGGTTCCGCCCAGGTCCGGCCTGCCGGCCAGGTAATCGATCACCGCGATGACGTCCTTTTTTTCGAAATAGCCGTAGGTGCAGTACTCGCCGTCGCTTTCGCCGTGCCTCCTGGAATCGTACAGGAAAACATTGTACCGGCTGTCCCGGAGCCAGCGGGCCATCCGGATACCGTCGATTTTACAATCCGCCACACCGTGCAGGTAGATGACCGTGCCGAGCGGCGGGCCCGAGGATTTCACCAGCCACGAATCGAGCCGCAAGCCCTCCGCGGTGCGGATGATGATTTCCTCGTACCGCAGACCCGCCTCCTCGGGAGAAGACGGCCTGCCGAGCTGACGGTAGAACCCCGCACTTCTCCGGTGCGGTTTCAGCAGGAGAACGGGTCCCACGATGAGCAGGATGAGCGTCACGCTCAGCAGGAAAATCACGAGGATCGCCAGAATCAGGAGGAGAAAGATCATCGGGGGAAGGAATGCCGGGCGTCGTGGTTTGTCTTCGTTTGAAGAATATAGGAAGAGGGGAAGCGTGGCGCAACTTCCTTGATTTTACTTCCGCTTTTCTCTACTTTGATCACGAACTCTCCGAGATCCCGTGCCCCAGTCATCCCAGATCCGAAACTGTCTCCTCCTCCTGATCCTCCCGTTCGCCGTCGCGTCAGCGCAGACCGGGACTCCGGACACCGTTTCATCGGCCGGTCACCGGCCGAGGCTGGGCCTGGTCCTGAGCGGCGGGGGAGGGAGGGGCCTGGCGCAGATCGGAGTGCTGAAAAGCCTCCGGAAGCACGGGATCGTCCCGGACCTGCTCGTGGGAACGAGTTTCGGGAGCGTGGTCGGGGGCCTGACCGCCGCCGGGTACACTCCCGTCGAAATCGAAAAGATCGCGATGGAAACGGACTGGTCCGAGCTGCTCTCCTTCTCAGAGGACACCAAGCGCACCGATCTGTTCGTCGGTCAGCGCGAGACTTATCCGGTGGGCGAGCTTGTCATCCGCTTCGACGGCCTGGAACCGATCGTGCCCTCCTCGATTTCCGGCGGCCAGAGGCTTTCGGATTTCTTCTCGAGGCTGGCGCTCCAGGCTCGCTACCATCCAGATTCCACCTTCGACGGGCTGAAGATCCCCTTCCGCGCGGTGTCCACCGACCTGGTGAGCGGACGGCGCGTGGTGATCGACCGCGGGTCGCTCGCCGAAGCGATGAGGGCCAGCGTGACGGTTCCCCTCCTCTATTCTCCTCTGGAACGCGACTCCCTCTACCTCGTTGACGGGGGCCTGGTGGCGAACATCCCGGTGGACGTGGCGCGGGGTCTCGGGTGCGATATGGTGATCGCCGTCAACACGACAAGTTCCTTGAGGAACAGGGACGAACTGGGCGCTCCCTGGGAAGTCGCCGATCAGATCATGGCGATCATGATGCAGCAGCAGAACGCCCGGCAGCTGGCGATGGCCGACGTGGTGATCGATCCCCCGACCGGGGACCGCATCGTCTCGGATTTTTCCGGAATCGATTCGCTGATCGCGGCCGGTGAGAGGGCCGCCGACGGGGCGATGGACGGCATCCTCCGTCGTCTCGGAACCGCCGGCGTTCCGTTCTCCGATCGTGCCGGCGACACCGGTCGGACCCCGGTCATCCGGGGCGACGGTCCCGGTTTCCGCCCGGAATGGAGTGGGTTGTCTGGCGTCCGGCCGGGGCGGTACACGTTCACCGGGAACAGCCGGGTACCCGACAGCCTCATTCAGGGGGTTCTCGGATCCTCCGAATCCGACGTCGATGTGCCGGCGCGGATCGAAGACGTGCTGGGAGTCTACCGTGCGCGGGGATTTTCCCTCGCCCGGGTCGACTCTGTCAGCTACGATCCCGGGGAGAACACCCTCGGCTTTCACATCGACGAGGGCCGGATCGCGAAAATCCGTTACGTGGGGAACACCCGGACGAAGGATTACATCATCCGCCGGGAGTTCCCGATGGAGGTGGGGGACATATTCACCATCTCCGGGGCGGAGCGGGGACTGACGAACATCAAGAGCACGGGGCTCTTCGACTACGTCCTGCTGGACGTCCGCATTGAGCAGGGGGAACCGGTGATCGTCCTGCGGGTCAAGGAAAAAAGTTCAGAGCTGGCGCAGATCGGATTCCGGGCGGATGAGGCCTACGGCTTTGTCGGCGGGGTCACGCTCCGGGACGCGAACTTCCGGGGCGCATGGGAGGACGTTTCGCTCACGGGACGCTTCGGCGAGCGGTACCGCACGCTCCTCGGTCGGTATGTGGTCAACAGGATCTTCAACAGCTACCTGACGCTCGAGGCCCGGGCCTTCCTCAGGTCGAGGGACGTCAGTGTCTAT
>DATEDB010000178.1:0-12357 GCA_035286625.1 Bacteroidota bacterium | reverse complement strand
GAATACGTCCCCAGGATCAGCCGCGCCCAGAGCATGGACGCCCTGAGCTCGATGGCGACGATCGCAGGGTACAAGGCCGTGCTCATGGCCGCCGACAGGATACACAAGATGTTCCCGCTCATGATGACCGCCGCCGGCACCATCTCTCCGGCAACGGTCCTTGTGCTCGGGGCCGGCGTCGCGGGCCTGCAGGCCATCGCCACGGCGAAAAGGCTCGGGGCCAAGGTTGAAGCCTTCGATCCGCGGCCCGCGGTCAGGGAGCAGGTGAAAAGCCTCGGCGCGTACTTCATCGAGATGGAACTCCCCGAGGACGCCGAGACCGCGGGCGGATACGCCAAAGAACTTTCTCCTGAATTCATCAAAAAGGAGATGGAAGCGATCGGCTCCCGGCTCCCCAAGGCTGACGTGGTGATCAGCACGGCCCAGGTGTTCGGGAAACGCGCGCCGCTGCTCATCACCGGGGAGATGGTCAAACTGATGCCGCCGGGGTCGGTGATCGTGGACCTCGCGGCCGAACAGGGGGGCAACTGCGAGCTGACCTCGGCCGGAAAGTCCGTCGAGAAACACGGCGTGACGGTCATCGGGGCCCTGAACGTTCCGGCCATGGTACCGACGGACGCCAGCCAGATGTACGGCAAAAACGTCGTCAACCTGTTCCAGTACCTGTATAAAAAGGGGACCGACGGACCGGACTACACAGACGACATCCCGAAAGGCTGTTGCATCACACGCGGCGGCGAAATCGTCAATGAGTCGTTTAAAAACGCAAGCGCCTCAGGAGGGAACTGACATGAGTGAAACACTGATGGTGTCCATCACGATCTTCACCCTCGCCACGTTCATCGGCATCGAGGTGATTTCAAAGGTTCCGCCGTTGCTCCATACACCGCTGATGTCGGGCTCGAACGCGATATCCGGCATCACCGTGGTCGGTTCGATCCTGTCGGCGGGCGAGGGGCACTCCGGTTTGAGTGTGATCCTCGGCATGATCGCCGTGATTTTCGCGACAATCAACGTCGTGGGAGGGTTCCTGGTCACCGACAGGATGCTCGGCATGTTCAGGAAAGAAAAACCCGGCAGGACAGTACACACAGACGCCTGATTTCAGACAATGAATATCCTCAGTTCGTTCGCCTACCTCGTAGCGGCCGTCCTCTTCATTCTCGGACTCAAACTCCTCAGCTCGCCCCGGACGGCGAGAAAGGGAAACATCACCGGGGCGACGGGGATGCTCCTGGCCATCGTGGTCACGATGCTGGACAGGAATATCCTCGACTTTACGTACGTGATCGCCGGGCTGGTCACCGGCGGGGCGATCGGGGCCTTCCTCGCCTACAAGGTCGAGATGACCGCCATGCCGCAGATGGTGGGGTTGCTGAACGGTTTCGGCGGCGGGGCATCCACACTCGTGGCGTACGCCGAGTATCTCAGGATGGCGGCGCCCGGGGGTGCGCTGCGGGCGGAGATCTCCACCGATGTCTGGGTCACCGTCTCGCTCAGCGTCCTGATCGGCACGATCACGTTCACCGGGAGCATGGTCGCGTTCCTGAAGCTGCAGGGGGCCATGAAGAGCGCGCCGGTGCTCTACAAGATGCAAAAACAGATCAACGCCGTGATGCTCCTGGCCACGATCGTGCTGGCGGTCTTCTTCGTCCTCGATCCGTCGGACCCGCTCCCGCTCGTGGGGATCCTGGTCCTCTCGGCGATCCTGGGGGTGACCACCGTGATCCCGATCGGAGGGGCCGATATGCCGGTCGTGATATCGCTGCTGAACTCCTACAGCGGGCTCGCAGCCGCCATGACCGGATTCGTGATCAACAACAGTGTGTTGATCGTCAGCGGGACACTCGTCGGAACATCCGGGCTCATCCTGACGAACATCATGTGCAAAGCCATGAACAGGTCCATCTTCAACGTGCTCTTCGCGGGGGTGGGGACCGACTACGAGGGCGTGACGACCGGAACGGTGGAACGGACGGTCGTCAGATACACCCCCGACGACGCCGCCTTCATCCTGGAAAACGCGCAGTCGGTCATCATCGTCCCCGGTTACGGACTCGCGGTCGCCCAGGCGCAGCACGTCCTGCAGGAGGTGGCCACGCTCCTGACCACAAGCGGCAGGACCGTCCGGTACGCGATTCATCCCGTGGCGGGCAGGATGCCGGGTCACATGAACGTTCTCCTGGCGGAGGCTAACGTTCCGTACGACCTGCTCCTGGAGATGGACATGATCAACGACGATTTCCAGACGACCGACGTGGCGCTGGTGGTGGGGGCCAACGACGTGGTCAACCCGGCGGCGCGCACCAAGAAAGAGAGCCCCCTCTACGGGATGCCGATCCTGAATGTCGACCAGGCGCAGACCGTCATGGTCCTCAAACGAAGCCTGAACCCCGGATTCGCGGGGGAGGACAACGACCTCTTCTACGATAGAAAGACCATGATGGTCTTCGGAGATGCCAAGGCTACGCTGACCAGGCTCCTCCGGATCCTGAAGCAATAACACGCCACCGGTGAACTGCCCCGCGTTCGGGGGACGCCCCTGCGTCCGGGCGCCTCACCACGGCTCGCCCTTTTTGAATCCCGCCCGAAAATCTTTATTTTCCACACCATGAAAACCGGCAAAAAACAACCGGCCGACGAACTGATCGCAAGGATTCACGCCCTCGCCTATAACCTCTGGTGGTCGTGGAACCCGCGCGCGGAACAGATCTTCGAAGAACTGTCGCCATTGATGTGGGAGGAAACGAAGCATAATCCCGTCGCCGTCCTCTCGCAGGTCTCGGACATCGAACTGCGGGCATACCTCAACGACAGGGAATTTCTCGAAATGGTGATGCCCGTCCTTGACGATTTCGACCGCTACATGTCGCGGCCGCACCGGCTTCCGCGCGGGACGCGGACGGCCGCCCGCTCCACTGGAAAGAAGCCGGGCATGGTGGCATATTTTTGCGCTGAATACGGCCTCCACGAGTGCCTGAACTTTTATTCCGGGGGGCTCGGCATCCTGGCAGGCGATCACGTGAAATCGGCCAGCGACCTCGGCCTGCCCTTCGTGGCCGTCGGTCTTTTCTACCGGAGGGGATATTTCGAACAGCGCATCGACGAGGGCGGCAACCAGTTGGAGGAGTATTCACCGGTCGATCCCACGATGATTCCCGTGCGCTCGGTGCGTGACGACACCGGCAAACCCGTCGTCTGCAGCGTCATGATCGGCGAGGAGGAGGTGTTTTTCGAGTCGTGGAGGATCGACGTCGGCAGATCGACCGTCTATCTTCTGGACACGGACGTCCCCGAAAATTCGAACCAGGCCCGGGGCCTCACCTCGCTTGCGTACGGTGGCGACGTGAACATGCGCATCCGGCAGGAAATCGTTCTCGGCATCGGGGGTGTGCGCCTGCTGAGGTCCCTCGGCATCAGGCCGTCGGTGTTCCACATGAATGAAGGACACGCCGCGTTCCTTACCCTTGAGTTGCTGCGGGAGGAAATGGACCGTACCGGTGATCTGGACGCCTCGGAGCGGGGTGTGAGGTCGAAATGCGTGTTTACCACCCACACCCCGGTTCCGGCCGGCCACGACCGGTTCCCGCGGGACCTCATAGAGCATACGCTCGGGAGCCAGTGCGCGTCGATCGGTATCGACATGGACACACTGATGTCGTACGGATCGATTCAACGCGATCCGGTGTCCAATGTGTTCACGATGACCGTCATCGGGCTCAGGTTTTCGCGGGCTGCGAACGGCGTGAGCAAAAAACACGGCGAGATTTCCGCGATCATGTGGCAGGAGCTCTACGGTCCGGCGGGGTCTCTCCCGGCCGGGGCGACGAGGGCTTCCGGCGGGGGTCCGGGGCGCCGCTCCGGTCGGAAGAAAAGTCCCCCGATTGGGTACATCACAAACGGTATTCACGTCCCCACCTGGACCTCGAGGAGATCGTGGGAATTCTGGGAGAGGAGAAATTCCCACCGCTGGAAGGACGAATTCCACAATCCCGGATTCTGGGAACATATCACGAACCCGAAGGTGGTTTCCGACGAAGAACTCTGGTCGCTCAGGTACACGCTCAGGAGGGATCTCATCGAATTCATCAGGCGCAAAAGCCGCGACGGAAGGGTCGTGGGAGGCGCCCGCGGGACGGATGCCCTCTACCGCCTGCTTTCCTACGACACGCTGACGATCGGCTTTGCACGACGGTTCGCCCCGTACAAGAGGGCGCCGTTGCTGTTTTCCGATTTTGAAAAAGCCGTCAGCCTGTTCAACAACCCCGACCGCCCAATCCAGCTCGTCTTCGGCGGCAAGGCCCACCCGCGGGACGGGGACGGAAAGGAATTCATCAGGCAGATAACCCACCTGTGCAACCACCCGTCACTCAACGGCAGGATCGTCTTCCTGGTGGACTACAATATCAACGTCGCCAGGCAGATGGTATCGGGCTGTGACGTCTGGCTGAACACCCCCCGCCGGCCGCTGGAAGCAAGCGGAACCAGCGGACAGAAAATCGCTATCAACGGAGGTCTCCACCTAAGCATCCCCGACGGGTGGTGGATGGAGGGATACAACGGGAAGAACGGCTGGTCGATCGGCTCGAAAGATGCGGTGTTCGCGACGCCCGAGGAAGCGGATCGTGCCGATGCGGAAGAACTCTATCGCATCCTTGCAGCGGAGGTGATCCCCGGTTTTTACGATCGCAACGCCGACGGCATACCCAAAAAGTGGATCGCCCGGATCAGAAATTCGCTCAAAACCATCATCCCCGTGTTCAATACGCACCGGATGGTGTCGGAGTACGCAAAAAAATATTATTTTCCGAAATAGCTCATGACGACTTTCCCCGGTGAAGGTCCCGGCGGGGCGGCGGACCTTGAGAAGGTTCACCGGGCGCTGAGATCATCCCCCCGCCAGTCAACGGGATCACCCTACCGGGTACCCTCGGTCTGGGGCAATCCACGTTCGATTCCCTCAGTCCTCACTGTCGACCCGTTCGAATATTACGCCCACGCAATCGCATCCGCCGCCGGGAACGACCGGAACCGGGAAACGCCCGGCGCGGGGGGGGAGTGGAGCCGACGGGCTGTTGTTTACAACATGATGATACGGACCAGCGCGGCGTTCGATCACGACGGCGACGGAGCGCTCGCCCTCCCCGTGAATGCCGGCGGATGGAGGGAGACGGGGACTTTTCTCAAGGCCATTGCGATGATCCCCTATATCCGGTCGCTTGGCATGAACACGATCCATCTTCTCCCCGTCCAGAGGATCGGCACCGACGGCAGGAGGGGTAACCTCGGCTCGGTGTACGCTGTCAGGGACCTCCTGGCGGTGGACGACACCCTCTCCGAGCCCAATCTCGGCCTGGATCCCGGGGTACAGTTCCGCGGGTTCCTGCAGGCTGTTCATCATTGCGGGATGCGCGTAATACTGGAATTTCCTTTAAGAACGGTAAGCAAAGACTGCGTGTGGATAGAACAACATCCTGAATGGTTCTACTGGATCGGAAAGGGTAAGGGCTTCGCTCCCCCGGTATTTTCCGATGATCTGATCACCCTGGCCGGGGAGAAAATATCCCGCGGAGAACGGGAGGGGTTACCCGCGCCCCCGCTGGAGTATATTTCACTGTTCACCGATCCCCCTCCCAAATCTTCCGTCCGAAAAGAGGGAAACCGGCTGGTGGGGACGCTTCCCGGGAATGGCCGGGTCGTGGTGCCCGGCGCGTTCACAGACTGGCCGCCAAACGATCAACAACCCGTATGGGAAGATGTCACGTATTTGAAATACTTTCAGGATAAACAGTTTAACTACATGTCGTACAATACGTTGAGGATGTATGACTCATCCCTGATCGAGGGGGATTCAGCATCCGCAGATCTCTGGTCCACACTTTCCGAAGTCATCTCGACGTATGTTGGAACATACGGGATCGACGGGGTCATGATCGACATGGCCCATGCCCTGCCCGATAGTCTGACCCGGCAAATTATCACCCGGGCCAGGAGCGTCAACCCCGATGTTGCCTTCTGGGCTGAAGATTTTGAGAGGACTCCGGAACAGGCCTCCGAAGGATATAACGCCGTCCTGGGGGGACAATGGGACTGCCTGCACCGTCCCGCCGATTTTCACGACATGCTCTCGTGGATATCGAGGACCCCGACACTGCCGCCGCATCTCGGCGCGCCTGAAACGCATAACACTCCCCGGGCTGTGACCCGGCAGGGAGGCGTACGGTACACTGCGTATGCCTGGACCATCAGTAATCTCATTCCGGCGATCCCTTATCTGCACTCGGGTTTTGAACGAGGTGAATCGACGCCGGTGAATACAGGGCTTGGATTTAGCCCCGATGACCTTAAAAATTTCCCGTCCGAGAAACTCCCACTCTTCAGCGCCGCACGGCTGGACTGGAGTGGCGGACCGGGCATGACAGATCTTGTCCGGAAAGTCGCGGAACTCAGGGATCGCTTCATGGAGTCATGCGCCCCTCTTGCGGGAACACATTTTTCCCTTGTCGATACAGGGGATCCGGCGGTCCTCGGGTTCCGCCGCGCATCGCCACAGGGAAGAGAGCCTTTCCTGGTCGTCGGAAACAGCGATATGGAAAATTCCCGGCGGTTCCGGGTGCCGGTAGCCTCCGGACAGTCAATCCTCAGGGATCTATTCTCGGAAATAGACTTCGCCGTCTCCGGCGGTCATCTTGACGGGGATCTTCTGCCCGGCCAGGTCCTGTTCTTCCCGGAAAAGGAAGGGGGGCGTTGAGAGGATGTGCGGGCGATTCACCATAACGACCGACCGGGTGGATTTCATACTGAAAAAATTTCACGCGGTTCCCGCGCCGGGTTTCAGCGGCATCACCCCAAGGTACAACGCCGCGCCCGCGCAAATTGTCCCGGCGATCGTGGCCAAGGACGACGGCATCCGCTACCTGACGGACGTGTTCTGGGGATTCGTCACCCCCTGGGGGGAGGAAAAGGGATCAGCGGGGTATCAGGCGAATATCCGGGACGACACCATCGCCAGGAACAAGTTCTTCCGTTCCCGGTTGCTCACCGGCAGGTGCGTGCTCCTGGCCGACGGTTTCTACGAATGGCAAAAACCACCGGGATACGAACGGCTCGGCAGGGGACAGAAACTCCCGCGCGGTGTGAGGAAAATCCCCCACCGTATCATGATGGAAGACGAAGGCCCGTTCCCCCTGGCTTCCCTCTGGCGAAGCGTGGACATCAACGCGAAAAAAATGATCACCGCGGGCATCATCACCACCTCTCCAAACGATCTCGTCGCGCCGATACATGATCGTATGCCGGTGATCCTCACCGACGCCGACCTCTCCGCCTGGCTCGACCCCGGCAATAAAAATTTCGACGCCCTGCACTCCCTCCTGGACCCCTTCCCGTCCGGGTCGATGAAATCGTACGTCGTCTCAGAGGCGGTCAACAACAACCGGAACGATTCAGCGGAATGCATAACTCCGGTGGATACGGCCTGACCGACCCGGGTTGATCAGCCCGCCCTCGATTCACGGGGAGTTTCCCGACTCCCCGGAAGTGATCACACGCCCGCTTCCCGGTACGGTATACACGAGGTTCGCTCTCCCCGCAGGAGACTGCATCGCCCCCACACGCGGGCGCCTGCCGTTCGTACCGATGCCGTACGCTTCCGCGAGTTTCGCGCGGTCGTACCCGAACGGGGAGAGGAGCGTCTCCACCGCCTTCAGAAGCAGTTCGCTGTATTTATCGATGTCGTACCCATCCCAGTGCTGGTAGGTCATCATGCTCTTCGCCTTCTGGGGGTCGCGTTTCCCGCTCTGGTCGACGATCACATAATCAATCACCTCGCCCGCCCTCACCGTCACGCCGAACTTCGCCAGTTCCCGTACCACCATCGCGCTCAGGTTGTTGTCGGCGTATTCTCCCGCTTCCTTCTGGACGCGCCGGCGCAGCACGAGCTGCTTCGGGTCGGCACGGCCGCCGCGGAGCTCGTTGAGGTAAAACCCCGCCTCCCGGATCAGCTCGGGGGCCCGGGCGGAGATTTCCCGGACGTCCTTCATCTCCGACATGAGGTCCAGCAGCCGCTTTTGCATGTTTTTAATGAACCATGGGGTGTCCTTCCTCCGCACCTCAATGCCCCTGGCCTTCATCTCGCCGTGGTCGTACCATCCCACGTATTTCCCCGAGGTGGGAATGCCCGGGTCGGTTTTCGACGACGGAAAGAGGAGCCAGGTGTACATTCCCTCAAAGGAGACGGTGACGCCGACGGCATTTTTTATTTTTTCACAGAGCCGGTGATACTCTTCGGGCGTCGCCCCCGGTTTTTTGAGCCAGAGGCAGTCGATGATGGCGTGCACCAGGTGGCAGCCGTCGGCTTCGGCAATTTCTTTCGCCGCCAGGAGCGCCTCCCTCGAGTACGCGTTCACCGATTCGTGCGCCTCGATCCTCCCGAAGCGCGCGTTTTTATAGCCGAGGTAACCGAAGCAGGTCACCAGCATCCACTTGAGGGCGTTCTGCCTCCGGTCGTACTTCCGGTATTCTTCCAGCGTGGGGGCGTCCTTCCGGCGCGATTTATAATAGGCCCGTTTTTCCAGGACAGGCCTGAGCGTTTCAGGGACGATCCCCCTGCGTTTCTCGCAGATCGTGTATCCCAGTTCCGGCACCACGTGGTTGTCACAGCAGGAACAGTTGATCGTCTCGGGGCTGATGTTGTGCAATTCCATCAGGCTCGGGTACATGCTCGCGAAATCCAGCTCCGCGACCTCTTCGTGGAATCCCATCTCCGGCATGTAGACCAGCCCGCCGCGGTCGCTTAATAAAAGCTCGTCGGCCGTCTTGAAGTCTTCACCCTCCTTTTTCTCGGCGGGGATGAGGATGTTGTTCCTGTAGGCGTAACTCATCTGCATGCTGGCCAGGCCGGTCCCGATGGCGGCCCTCGACTGCTTCTGCATCGGCAGTTGGGTAAGGCGGGCCAGTTCGATCACCCCCTCGATGTCCGATTCCCCCATGATGAAGCTGTTCTCGGCGTCCATGTGCCAGCGCCCGGCCAGCATGAAGGCGGCGTCGCGGTGGATGATCTGGCCGTAGGTCCAGTAGCTGCGCTCCTTCGTGGTGAAGTATTCCTGCGACCGGTCGCGGTTTAAGAGCAGTGGTACCCGGTGGCGCAGCGACGCGTTCAGGATCGTGGGCAGGAGTGTGGCATCGCCCCACGACGTAATGATAATGTCGGGGTCGTAGTTGTACAGGTGCCAGTTGAACGATTCCAGCACCGATACCGCGTCATCCTCTTCGAGCGAATGGGTCGCGCCGTCGTAGCTCAGTTCGAGGTTGAGCGTCCGGAAGAATTTCGAGGAAAAATCGGCCCCGCCGTTGGTGAGGCGCATGATCCTGAGGTCGGGGAGGACGTAGTCCCGGGCGTCGAAACTGTCCCGCACCTCGATGTGCCGCAGCACTCCGGCGCCGTCGGCGGTGAATTCGCAGCGCGCCAGCGGGAAGACCCGCCTGTCGTAGAGGTACATCTGCGCCACGGGGATGTTGCTGTTGTAGAACGCGAAGTGGGGAAAGAATTTCTGCAGGGCCGACACCGAGCGGTTGAACTCGAGGGGGTCCCGGACGCGGAGTTCCTCCACCTGCCACTGCCGCCCGCTGAAGAGTTCCAGTTTGACCGCCTTCCCGAGTGTCACCGGGAGCCTCCGGGCCAGCGCGGGGAGCCTCAGGGCGTCGCGGCCCTCCAGCCGGAGGTAGAACGAGGGGAAAAAGGGGTCGAAGAACCTGCGGGCGACACCGCTGTCGTCCAGGACCCAGACGGCCATTCCGCCGGTGACGGGGTAGGCGTCGAAGAACCATCCGTCAATCGTGGTCACGGGCGTCATCAGGCATCTCCGTTGTGTGGCGGATGACATTGCCGCCCGCGACGGTACCGATCGCCTGCACGTACTGCGCGGTTTCGAGATACCGGATTTTCTTGTACTGCTCCAGGAGCATGCTCATGAAGATCGTCTCGAGCGGGACCTCGCCTGCGATGAAGGCGCCGGCGGCCAGGTGGATCTTCGGCGCGCGCCACATTTCGTCAAAGAATTCCTGGTCTTCCTTCCTCAGCGCCCGACGGAATTTGCTCCAGGTTTCCCTGTTCCTGTCGATGATCAGCGTGAAGGTATCGTTGTTGCGTCCCATGGGAGGCGCTCGATAGTTGGTTCTGGAATTGGTTCTGGCGTTGACCCTGGTGGCGGTCTGGGTGTTGGTTCGGGTTCAGATGGCGGTTCGGATCCCGGTTTGGATCCTGATTCAGGTAAAAACCGCCGCCGTCATGCATCAGAAGCAGCGACCCGTCCGCGCCGCCCCGCACGAGGGCAAAAAGGTTCAATTTTCCCGGGGGGGCCGCCGCGCCCACGTCCACGTCGGCGATCAGCACGTGCGTGCCCCGGCGCGCCAGATGCGCGAACGTCCGCATGACGCGCCCGAGGCTTTCCCTGCACTCGGAGGGCCTGACCTGCTCGTCGTAATAGGTGTCCAGAAGCCCGATCACGACCACCAGCGGACAGGGGATGCGGGAAAGGAAACGGGGGAGCTTCGAGGTGATCGCCGCCTCGGTCTGGAACGCGGTGAACGACCGGGTGACGTGTGTGCGGTTGAGGGTGTCCTTCGGGTCCAGCCCCAGGAAAGAGGCCAGCCTCGAAATGAGATAACTGTTGAAGCGCATCGACCCGTCGATGACCGCGACCGGCCGACCGGACGCACACCCCAGGAGCAGGGAGGTGGTGTAGACCGACGAATGGCCGTACAGCAGATGGACCGACGCGGGGAGCCGGCGGAAACGACCCGCGGCGGCGTCGAGACCGGCGAGGGGCCGGAAACGGGACGCTTCGTTCTGTCCGAAATGTACTGGCGAATGCACCGGGAGGACCGTCGTTTGTTCTTCCGAATGATACGACATATTTGTCGTATTGTCAAGAGCCGAACGATAAATATGTCGTCTCCGGGGCGCCCTGATTTCGGGGAAAACGGGTAAGTGTGGGGGACACGGTTGAAACATGTGACGTATATCACCAGGAAGATGGGAATCACAGATAAATTCGTTCATTGGAATGAGCGGCTACGAGGGTCGGGATGGTCGTTCCTTCCGCGCGGCAGTAACTTCGCCGCAAGTGTGAGGGTTGTGATGCGGCGCCGGGGGAAGGGAATATGACAAGAGGAAGAGAGATATGGGGACCCAGCAGTTACTCCTGATCATCATCGGGGTCATCATCATCGCCATCGGCATCTCGGTGGGGGCGCAGCTTTTCGGGGCCACCAGCGTCTCGTCGAACAGGGATGCGCTGATGAACGACATCAACAATTTCGCCGCGAACGTCAAGCAGTACCGGAGCAAGATCAGCTCGATGGGAGGGGGAGGCGGAAGCTACACCGGTTATCTCCTGCCCGCAATACTGAATAACAACGACGACGGATCGTTCAGCCTGGCCATTTCGCCGGCGAGCGTCGTAATCACGGCGACTTCCGCCATGGGATTCGGGACGGTGGAGGCGACGATCGACAGCAACGGCGCGACCGGCAACTGGAGCTATACGGGTGATTTCAGTAACTGAACGACGCGCCCGGAAGATCTTTTTTCGCGGGTTCTTGCCATCGAAGATGGCGTTTCTTACCTTGTAGCCGGCCTGGCTACGACATTCTCGCATATTTCAATGAAATGGCTCCGCGGTGCACTTCTCTGCACACTGATGTGCATGCTATTCCTCGATGGAACGAACCTGCGGGCCCAGGTCCTTCAGACGGACATCGTTTCCTCCTACCGCGAGTCGGATTCAGCAGCTCAACACCGTCGTCAATCTCGGGGCCGGGGCGGATTTCCAGCTGAACGCGGGGGAAGACGCGCTGATGCTCGGCTCGAAGGCCAGAAGGACGTATGCCGGGGACCTGAGGGTCGAACTCACGAGGGACACCTCCGGGTCGGTGGACATCGCGGCGGGGCTGATGTACGAATTCGAGCGTTGGGGGTATGACGGGATCGCGGAATCCGGCCGTCCCGCCGATCAGGCCCCGGTGAGCGTGAGCCATCCCCGGATCAACACCTGCGTGCGGTACAGCCGTCGGATCTCACCGGGGGTCCGGTTCCTGTTTATGAACTATCGCCAGGCGAGGACGGACCACCGGTTCGACGAACCGCGAATCGCTTCGTCCCTCTTCACCGGTGTTGCGATCACCGACAGGATTTCGCTACCCCTGGCGTTCAATTCGATCTGCGATTTTGCGCCGATCGTCCCCATCCGGCATTTTTATTTCGACATCTCGAACGGGATCGTCGTAAAAATATGACGCCGGCCGGTTGGCCGGTCGGTTACCCCGGGGGGTTCACTTCTTCCGCACCGCATCCAT
>DATEDB010000177.1:0-4670 GCA_035286625.1 Bacteroidota bacterium | reverse complement strand
TCCCGCCGTCGCCGGAAACGTGTTGCAGGTAAATGTCATATCCCGTCGAGGACCGGTTGTCCTGCCAGACGATAAACGCCCCGCCGGAACCGTCCGCGAGGATTCGGGGATAGTACTGGTAACCAGGTGTGCCTGCGAGGGGAATGCCGCCTTCGGCCCAGAGGAGGGAACCGTTCGACGAAATGCGCTGGACGTACAGTTTATCGGTGATCCCGTCGCGACGGTCCTGCCAGACGACGATCGCCCCGTGATGGGCATCGGTGGTCATCTGGACGTTCCACTGGTTCCCGATCGCCGTGACCACCGCCACCGCGGTATCGGGGGACGCTGACCAGCCTCCGGAGGCAGTCAGGGGCGTCTGGGAGGCGAAGGTCAGGACACAGAGATACAGAATCGTCGCAAATTTCATGTGATTGACGTTTGGTGACCGCCTGTCCGGTGTTCGCAAGTCATCGACGCATTGTGCGGAAATCCATGTGTTCGTGCGACCATGATGAACGCGGGCGCCGCCGTCAGCGGATGAAAAGTAATTTCCGGACCGCCCGATATCGCCCCTCAACCTCGTCCCCCCCGTGGCCGGAAGCCCGGGCCGTAAAAGCCAGGAAGTACACACCCGAACCGACTGTGCCCCCGTCATCGCCCCGTCCGTCCCAGTTGATGGTATGCTCTCCGGCCGGCAGGCTGAGATCCGCCGACGAGGCGACGGTTTCTCCGAGCAGGTTGCTGATGTCGTAAGAGACAACGGATTCGAAGGGCAGACGGAATCTCACGCGGGTGGATGGGTTGAATGGATTGGGGAAAAAATCTCCCATTGCATACCCGGCGGGTATTCCCGCACTGCCACTGTTCAGTGGGTGTACCTGTAAAAAGAATTTTGATCCCGGCGCGCGCGCGAGCCTGGCAGACCCGATGTCCTCGAGACGGATTTCAGACACCTCCTGCGCGCCGATGCGTTCAACAAGAATATAACCGAAATTTCCTACAAATTCTACACTCCAGGAAAAATATATTTCATTTTCAGGCGTATTCAGGCCTATTTCGTACTCAATCGGGTATTTCGGATAATATTCATGAGTCATCCCGATTTTCCCCTTTTCGAACGATATCACGGGGTTGCCTCCCGGTGGAGCCGGTGGCGCGTCCATTGATCCCGGCAGCGAATCGGGTCCGAAATAGAGGGAGGAGGTACTGTTTTTCACACCGATATTGAGGCGATTCAGACCTGCGGACCGGGGTGGCATCGACCGCGTCGTTTTCGACAGGGCGGGCGAGGGGTTCATGATGATCACACCGCTGTCGCGGCATTTCACCCAGTATCCCGCCCCGGGATGGATCGAATCGGAGAGGAAATATCCCCCGGGACCGTATCCGTAGAAGGGGGAGACGATCAGGCTGTCGGGTTGCGAGGACAGCTCCCAGACCGCGAGCGATTTCGAGGGAGCTCCCACCATATTCCATCCGGGGCGGACTGCCGCCGTCTCCGGGAGCAGGGGACAGCCCTGGAGGCTCACCTGCTGTGTCCTGATCCAGTACCCGGTTCCCGGCATGAGGGTGTCCCGTTTTACGTACCCGTTCCTGTACTCGAACGCGCCCCCCGGCGAAAACGGGAAGTTGCTCAAGACCCGGTGGTCGCCCGTCTCCAGGGGCAGCGACATCAGAATCCATCCGCCGTCTCCCGCGATGGTGACCTCGGCGCCGGCGCAGACGAGGATTTCCACCGAATGCACCGAGGTATCCGCGATCACCACCACGCTGTCCCGCCGCATGTTCAGATTGACATGTGCCGACGGACCGGTCACATCCCGCAGGATGAAGGCCCCGGCCTGCAGACTCCCGGGGATCCAGGAGAGCGTGACGGGATACCCGCCGCCGCCCGGCTGGTACGCCAGCGTAAAAGCATGCGCATCGTCGGGACCTGCGAGCGTGTCCCTGAAATCGGTCGCCACGCCGTCGGGCCCGGCAAGCAGCCACCGTGCGTCGAACGTGCCCGTTCCCGGGACGGGCGGGAGCGCCGCCTCGCCGAAGACCGTGTCGATGCCGTCGGTCGCGTCGGCGATCAGCCCGAAGGTGAGGGTGTCCCGTCCGGCCCCAGCGTCGGCCACGACGACCTCGCCGGTGAAAGTGTTGATATACCGGATGGTGAAGACGCTGTCGCTTCTGTCCACCACGTTGGTATCGTCCACTCCCTGCATCCTGACCAGGGCGAGCCCGGTGGGGTTATTCGGGACCGTCCAGAAGAACGATCCCGCGGCCGCCGGGACGCGGGTGATCAGGTTCCAGCCCGCTCCGCTGTCGGCGGAATACTCGACCCGGAGGCTGTCGAGGCTGACCGACGACCAGGCGATTGTCTGCACCGACCCGGCGTCCCACACCTCCCCCCCGTTCGGTGCGTTGATGGTCAGGTAGGCATTGGTGATCGTAAAGACCGAATCGCTCACGTCCCGGGTCGCGGTGAACAGCGCGTCTGAAATCCGGACGAGGCACGAGTCGGACATCAGTGCGGGCGTGGTCCACGGGTACGAACCCTGGGAGGCGGGGACGCTGTCCGCCACCGGGGTCCAGCTGTCTCCGTTATCGAGCGAATACTCGATGTTCACGTAATACAGGCCGGAGGCGGTCCACGTGATGGTGTACTGCGAATCGCTCAGCCAGTACTCACCGCCGGAGGGGGTGGTGACGCGGATGGTCGTGGGATACTGGTGTTTGAATATCCCGCTCCCCTGCAGTGCCAGCAGCGTGAGCGAATCGAGCGTCAGCAATCCGTAATTGAAAATGGCGCTCTGGGGAAGGCCGTCATTGATTCTGGTCCAGTTGCCGCCCGAGTCCCGGGAGATGTAGATGCCCCATCTCGCGGTATCGCCTGTGTAGGTCCCGTAGTAGACATAGCCCGGGTGTTCGGGGGAGCAGACCACCCACCAGGCGTCCCTGTTCCCGGAGGGGACGACCAGGGTGTGCCAGGTCTCCCCCCAGTCCGACGTCTTGACCAGCCCGCCCCCGCCGCCGAATTTCCCGGCATACCCCACGCGCGGGTCGAAGGGATCGATCGCGATGCTCGGGATCTCCCCGATGGTCGAGTAGACTTTTCTCCACGACGAACCGTAATCCGTCGTCTTCCAGATACCGGAGAGGTTATCCCCGATGTACATCACCGCGCCGCTGTCCGGGCGCAGCGCGGCGTCGCACCACGCGTTGAAACCCCTGCCGGTCGCGACGGTGTCCCATGTCGAGCCGAAATCGACAGACCTGTAGAGGGTGTCCAGTCCCATGGTGTACACGGTATCGGGGTGAGCGGGGGAGAATTCGACCGGCTGGCCGAAATAGGAAAACGTCCCCGACCACGTATCGGTCCAGGTGAGACCGGCGTCGGTGGACTTCATGATCCTGTCGGGGGCGCCGCCGTTCGATTCCATCCCCGCGAGCAGCTGCGTGGTGGCGAGAGGACTGACCCAGAGAGCCTTGACGATGCCCCCCCCGGTCACGAGGGCGCCGAAGTTCACCCACGAGAACCCCCGGTTCCGGCTGATGTAGATCCGGTCGCTCCCGGCGGCGCCGTAGATCACATCGCTGTTCAGCGGGTTGACCGTGAGCGGGTTCCCCAGTCCGGGGCCCGCGATTTTTTGAACCCAGGTCTGGGCGGAAACCACCCCCGCTCCCGCGATCCACAGACCGAGTGCGATCACACCGATGCGCACGGCGATACCCGTATGTGCCCGTTAACGTAGGAGGATCATCTTCCGGGCGCTGGTGAACGACCCGGCCGTGAGGCGGTAATAATACACGCCCGAAGCGAGGTTCTCCGCGGAAATGGTCACGGCGTGATATCCGGCTTCCTGTTGTCCGTCGAGCACGGTCATGACCCGTTCACCCAGCGTGTTGAACAGCACCATGCTGACCCGTTCGGCCCGGGGCAATTCGTAGGCGACCGTCGTGGAGGGATTGAACGGGTTGGGATAATTCTGCCGCAGAGCGAATTCCTGCGGGAGTCCCCTCGATCCCACGATCAGCCGCAGGCCCGCCGCCTCATCGGCGGAGAGGACGAGACTTCCACGGTGTTCAATGACGTGGATGGCCCCCGTCGAGCCGTCGGAAGAGAACGAACCGAGACCGTAGTTCACCGATCCGTCACCCTTGATGTTCCACGTCACCGTCACAGTTGGCTGCCACGACATCACCCGGATCGGGTATGACAACCCGGATTCCGGCCGTGGATCGTGTATTTCGACCATGCGTCCGGATGCGAACCGGGCGTCGAATCCGGCCTCAGGCGGGACGGGAGGCATCTCGAAGGTTTCCGCGGAGGAAATCTCGTCGGGGCCGGGGGGGCCGAAATACAGAGTCTGGTAGTGGCCGATGCCGTCCTCGATCACGATGGAACTGGCCCCGGCGAGGTAGTCCCTCGCCGAGGTTTTGGGTGTCCCCGCGGGTGCGTTCGACGGGACGTTGAAATGCAGCGTGCCCGGGTTGTTTGCCTTCGTCCAGTACCCCCGGCCGGGGATCAGGTCTGTGGCAAGCACATACCCGGTGTCGTCGTAGGCATAGAACCCGGTCGAGAGGATCGAAGGCGGGTCGGTGGTGATCGAACCGACCGGGGCGGTGAAGGAGTTGGGACCAATCAGGTTCCACCTCTTTTCGACGCCGATGGTGTCTGTCGAATCGGGCACCCCGATGAT
>DATEDB010000176.1:0-2499 GCA_035286625.1 Bacteroidota bacterium | reverse complement strand
TACGACTCCATCGGCCGGACGCTGTCGCACATCATAATATGATATCCGTAGGGAGTTTTCACGACCGGAGACACCTCCCCCGGTTTGAGCAGGAACGCCGCCTCATCGAAGGGCTGGACATACCGCTTGCGCTCGAACCATCCGAGGTCGCCGCCGTGCTGAGCGCTTCCCGCGTCTTCGGAAACCTTTGCGGCCAGGTCGGCAAAATTCCACCCTTTCCTGAGACTGTCCTGCCACCCGCGCAACCTGGTGAGCGCCGCCACCGTGTCGCCGGTGTCGGCCGCGGACTGTTTCGCCAAGGCCATGATGTGCCGGACCCTGATCATTCCGCGGACCGGCTGCCGCGCGGTGATCCTGAGGATATGGTAACCGAACGAGGTGCGCACCGGCACCGACGAGGTCTCACCGAACTTCATGGCGTACGCGGCGTTCTCGAATGGCATGACCATCTGCCCCCCGGTGAAATAATAGAGGTCTCCCCGGTTGACCTTTGCCGTGGGATCTTCGCTGTCGGCGAGCACCACCGAGTCGAAATCGGCGCCCGATCTCAGCTTCGCGATGATCTCCATCGCCTTCCGGTAGGCCTTCAGGGTGTCTTCGGGGGACGCCTCGGGTTTCACGGCGAGGAGGATATGTTTGGCGCGGATTTCTTCGGTCTGCCGGTCATAGAGCAGCCTGACACCCGGTTCGGTGATCTGCTTGTCGATGATGTAGGTCGTCGCCAGGCTCGCCCGGTATTCGGTTAGCTCTTTTCTGACTTCCGGATCGTCGGCGAGGTTCCTGTCGGCGGCGTCCTGGAGTTTCAGTTTGTACTTCGTCAGGAGGTCCAGGAACCGTTCACGTTCGGCCAGGATGTTGGAGCCGGAGTCCGGCTGCAGGCTGTTTTTTGCGTAGAAGTCTTCGAATTCCTTCAGAGTCACTTTTGAAGGACCGACCTCGAGGACGACGGCTTCCCCTGCCCTGGGGGAACACGAGGCGAAAACGATTGCAGCCAGAACCGCCGCGATCAGACCGGATTTAATGAACATCTGAGTCATTCCTTTCGTTGTGCGGAATAGGGGTGAAGTACGCGAAAACAGAACCAAATAATAGTAAAATATGTCTGAAAATACAAGATTTTGACGGCTCTTCGGCGATCGTCGAATCTGAAAGGGCGGCCGCGTGATGCACCGCCGCCGGCCATGACGCCGGTATAGGGTGTCGAGCGGCCGCCCCTTCCACCTGCCGGATTCAGGAGACTGTCGGGCGGGACCGGCGGGAGGGATTGCTGAAGTCTCCTTGTTTAAAAACCCATAATTGGGTATATTTTTGCAATTCAACGCCCAGGATGCCTTCCCCTTGAAGAAATTCCTCAATTTCGTCAAGATCGAACATACCCTCTTCACGCTCCCGCTGATTTATTCGGGTGTCATCCTGGGACTGGACGGCCCGCCGGAGTTCGGTCTGCTGGTCCTCGTCCTGACGACAGCGGCCGGCGCCAGAACCGCGGCGTTCGCCCTCAACCGGATCATCGACCGGAAAATCGACCGGGATAACCCGCGGACATCGGGGCGCGAACTCCCGAGCGGCAAAATGACCCTCGGGGAGGCGGTTGCCGTGCTCGCCATCGGATGCGCCGTCTACTTCGTCTCGGCCGGTCTCATCTCGACTTTTTGCCTCATCCTCTCGCCGATCCCGCTCCTCGTATTTTTCGGTTACCCGTTCATGAAACGGTTCACCGTGCTCGCGCATTTCGGCGTCGGGATCGGAATGTCGATGGCCCCGCTGGGTGGTTATTTCGCCGCGGCGCAGTCGTTCTATCACATCACGCCGGCGGTCTGGCTCTGCCTCTTCACTGTGTTCTGGGGCGCGGGGTTCGACATCATCTACGCGAGCCTCGACGAGGAGTTCGACAGGAAGTTCAACCTGAGGTCGTTCGTCTCCCGCTTCGGGAAGGAGAAGGCGATGATGTGGTCGGCATTGTTCCACCTTGTGGCGTTCGGGTGTCTGGCCATGCTTTTCCTCACGACGCTCCGCTCCTGGTACGCCTCTCCCTTCCTCGCGCTCACGGGCATTCTCCTCTGGCTCGAGCAGCACCGGGCCGCCGATGTTGAACTCGCGTTTTTCAGGATCAACGCCTGGCTCGGGTTCGTCGTGTTCGGCATGATCATCGCCGGGACGGTGGTCCCGTGAGGATCGTCCTGGGGATCACCGGATCGTCCGGCGCGGTCTACGCTGAGGATTTCCTGAAGCGCTGTCCCGGCGACAAGTTTTTGATCATCAGCAAGTGGGGGAAGGCTTTATTAAAAGACGAGCTGAAGATCACCGAAAAAGACCTTCAGCCCTACATTAAAAAGCAGTTTGCCAACGACGACCTCACCGCCCCGCTCGCCTCCGGGACGAACAGGTTCGACGCATACGTCATCCTCCCCTGCTCGACCTCCACTCTCGGGAAGATCGCCTCCGGCATCGGCGATTCACTCATCACCAGGGCCGCGGCGGTGGCGCTCAAGGAGCGTT
>DATEDB010000175.1:0-3701 GCA_035286625.1 Bacteroidota bacterium | reverse complement strand
CGGGCGTGAACTTCCCGTGCGAGGGTGAGGACCTTCGCGGTCCGCTGTTTTTTCAGGGCCGAAATAAACATCAGCGGGATATAATCGTACTGGCGCAACATCCCGCGTATGGCCTTCTCGTACCCGAGGGCGGTTTTATCGTCTTTCGGGACCGCGTCCCACTTGTTCACGGCGATGATGACGCCCCGTTTCCGCATGCAGATCTCCTCGACGATCCTCAGGTCCTGCTTGTCCATCCCGAGGGCGCCGTCCACCAGCTGCACGGCCACGTTGCACCGCTCGAGCGTCCGGAGCGTCCGCATCGCGCTGTAGAACTCCACGCTTTCGGTGATCCGGCTGCGGCGGCGCAGACCGGCCGTATCCACGAGGACGACCTCCTTTCCCTCATGCATCATGACCGAATCGATGGAATCTCGCGTCGTCCCGGGGATGTCGGTGACGATGTTCCGGTCGGTGCCCAGCAGGGCGTTGACGAGCGTCGACTTGCCCACGTTCGGTTTGCCGACGACGGCCAGGTTCAGCCTCGTGTCGTCGACAGTCGGCTCCCCCTCGCGGGCCCGGATTCCGGCGATGAGGTCGTCGAGGAAATCCCCGATGCGGCGCCCGCCGAGCGCCGACAGTGGTATCGGATCGCCGAGGCCGAGGCCGAAGAACGGCGCGGTGTCGGCCTCACGCGAGGGACCGTCCACCTTGTTGACGATGAGGAAGATTTTTTTCGCCGAACGCCGCAGGATCGCGGCGATCTCCTGGTCCAGCGGGAGCACCCCTGAGGTGACGTCGACCACGAAGATCAGCGCGTCCGACTCCTCCATGGCGATCTCCGCCTGTTCCCTGATCGCCTTCTCGAAGATGTCGGAGGATTTCGGGACGTACCCGCCCGTATCGATGAGCGTGAAGGACCTTCCCGCCCACTCGGCGGTGCCGTACTTCCGGTCGCGCGTCACGCCCGGGTCATCATGGACGATCGCGTCGCGCAGTCCCACGATACGGTTGAAGAGCGTCGATTTCCCGACGTTCGGACGCCCCACGATCGCGACGATCCCCGCCATCAGGAGCATACCCCCTGAGGTCGGAAGGATTCAACGGACATGCCTGGTGACCTCTGATATTCTTGAAGTGTACACATCAAACCCCGTCGATTTGCTGATGTAATCGGCCGCCCCCATCTCCATCGCGTACCGGATGTCCTCCTCCCGGTCGGATGTGCTCAACACGACAACCGGTATTCCGGCCAGGGCGGGGTCGGCCTTGATGAGCCTCAGGACCTCGCGACCGTCCCGCTTGGGAAGGTTCAGGTCGAGGAGGATGAGGTCCGGGACCGGGAAGGCCGCCCGGTCTTCAAATGGCGGACGGCCGGTGAGGTAGTCGAGGATTTCTTGCCCGTCCCTGACAACGGCGCACCGCACCGGGGCCCGGCTCTTTTTCAGGGCGTACTGCGTCAGGCGCTGGTGGCCGGGGTTGTCCTCGGCGATCAGGATGTTACACTGGCGGGTTTTCACCGGATGGAGTCAATAACACGCAGGGGGTTGAACGTCCTTTACAGGTGTCGGGGCGGGCGGATTTGAACCGCCGACCTCTTGGTCCCGAACCAAGCGCTCTAGCCGGGCTGAGCCACGCCCCGAAATGACTTCAAAGATATGAAAATGGTCGTTATTATCAAAACGGGGGTTCATCGGCACCTCCGAACAGCGCGACGACTCTTGCGGCGATCCCCGGAATCTCGTCGTCGTCGGCTATGTCGAACCACCGTATGCGGGGATCCCGCCGGAACCAGGTCAACTGCCTTTTGGCGAACCGCCGGGTGTTCATCTGGATCCGACCGATCATCCCGGAATGCGACACGGACCCCTCGAGGAAATCAAGCGCCTCCCGGTATCCCAGGGTCTGCATCGACCGCAGGCCGGGCGCGTAACCGAGATCGAGCAGCCTGCGCGTTTCCTCCACGAGGCCCGCGTTGACCATGGCGATCACGCGCCTGTTGATCCGTTCGTAGAGGACCTGCCGGGGCCATCGCAGCCCCACCTGGACGAACGTGAACGGGATGTCGACCCTGACACGCTGCAGCTCGCTGATCGGCGTTCCGCTCAGCCGGTGGACTTCGAGCGCCCGCATGATGCGCCTGGGGGTGGCGGCGGTGAGCGTCCGCGCCGCGGCCGGGTCCACCCTCCGGAGATCCTCCAGCAGCGCCTCCGCGCCCGAGCGCTTCAATCTCTCATCCAATTCCTTCCTCACCGACGCCACGGCCCCGGGTCCGTCGAACAGCCCGTCGATGAGCGATCGCACGTAGAGGCCGGAGCCCCCCACAACGAGGGGGACCTTTCGCCTGAGGCAGATGTCCGCGATGACCTCGCGCCCGCGCGTCCCGAATACTCCCGCGTTGAATGCCGCACCCGGTGACATTTCCCCGACGAAATGGTGGGGCACGCGCCGGAGTTCGTCGGAGGCGGGCTGGGCGGTCCCTATCTCCATGTGCGCGTGCACCTGCCGCGAATCGGCGGACACGATTTCGCAATCCAGGTGCGTGGAGATTTCGAGGGCGAGCGAGGTCTTTCCCGACGCGGTCGGACCGAGGATGACGAGGACCCTGCCGCGCTTCATCGCGTGCTCCGTCCGGGCGGGCCGCGACCCGGGGCCCCGTCCCGGGATCATTCCCGCGTCCCCCCGCGGGGGAGGTTCCTCATTTCCATCCCGACTTGCCGATCAGGGGGACGAACTTGAAACCCGTTGCGTGCCTCGTGCTGATCACGCCATCGGCGCGGGTGATAATATGGAGGTCCTGGATGTCCATGTCTCCGATCGGGATGACGAGCGTGCCGCCGGAGTCGAGCTGGTCCACCAGGGGCTGGGGCGGTTCCGGCGCGCCGGCGGTCACGATGATGCCGCGGTACGGCGCGAATTCATTCCATCCGAGCGTCCCGTCGCCGCACTTCGAGGCGATATTGTAGGAGTACTTCTCGAATCTTTTCCTCGCCTCCATCAGGAGCTGCATGTGCCGCTCGACGGTGAACACGCGGGCACCCATCTCCGTGAGGATCGCGGCCTGGTAGCCGGAGCCGGTCCCGATCTCCAGGACCCGGTCGCCCGGGACGATCCCGAGCGCCTGGGTCATGAAGGCCACCGTGTACGGCTGGGAGATCGTCTGGGCGCAGCCTATCGGGAGGGCCGAATCCTCGTACGACCGGTTGACAAAGGCGTCTTCGACGAATTCGTGCCGGTCCACGCGGCGCATCGCCCCGATGAGGCGTTCGTCGGCTATCCCCCGCCGGCGGAGGAGGTCGATCATCTCCTCCTTTTCGTGGCTGAACCTCCTGAAGCCTTTCTGTCCACCCGCGTTCATCCGGCCGGCCACCCTCACGAACTGTTGACGCGGAAAATGTTCCTGATCGATTTCGCCGATTTGTCCGACGACGTGTCCAGCCTGGCACGGAGCTCGCTGCGCAGTTCCTGCGCGCTCAGCCCCCTGAGAAGCATGCCATTGTCTGCGAGCGAGATCGTCCCGGTCTCCTCGGAGACCACCACGGATACCACGTCCGCCTGTTCCGAGATTCCGAGCGCGGCGCGGTGCCTGGTCCCGAGCGCGGTGTCGCCGATTTTCGATGTCTGGGAAAGGGGAAGGGTCACGCGGGCCGCCTCTACCACCCGGTCGCGGATCACCACCGCGCCGTCGTGCAACGGTGAGCGGGGATTGAAGATGGATACCA
>DATEDB010000174.1:0-3431 GCA_035286625.1 Bacteroidota bacterium | reverse complement strand
GCAGGTCCGCGTGGAAATCGTCCGGGCAGGAAATGCTGACGTTGTTCCCCCTGGCGGCGTGGAAGGCGGTCTCACCCAGCATCGTGCCGATCCCGATTTTTTCCCTCCGAACCTGTTCCACCAGCGACCTCCAGGTCCCCGATGCTTCGGGGCCCGAAAACGGCATCGGCTGGCTCGGGATGGGCACCGCTCCCGCCCGGACATCGGACGAAAGATCAGGGCCTTGTTGCATCAGGGTCGTGATCACCGACGCCCCTCCCCCCGGCGGGACCACCTGATCGGGCCTGAGGGTGGGCTGGGAGGCGCGGACCGATCCCCTGAGGGGTGCCGGGGACTCAACCGCGAGCGGCGCGAGGGAATCGTGCGCGACGGCGGTCGACCGCGTCCGGGCGTTCGGGAGAGCGGTGGCAGTCGCGACGATGACGGTCGGTGCGGCGAGCGTGGCCGCCCCGGGGTTCAGCCGACCCCGGGGTTCGGGGAAATCTTCAACCTTTTTTTTTAGGGCGTCGATGCGCTCCAGGAGGGCGCCGATCTGCGCGGCCGGCTCCATCCTGATCATCAATAGAAGGCCCAGTTCCAGTTTCAACCGCGGCTGCTGGCTCCACTTCATGGCCGCCTCGGCATCCGAGGAGATCTTCATCAGGCGGAGGAGGTCTTCGCCGCTGAACCGACTGGCGGTTTCCGCGTAGCGCTTCCTGAGCCTCTCCGAGCCTTCCACCAGGGAGGTCCCGCCGGTCGTCGTCACCACCAGCAGGTTGCGGAAATGCTCGGTGATTCCGCCGGCGAATTCGCGCAGGTTGACGCCGGAACGGCTCACCTCGTCGACGATCGCGAAACCGGCCCCGGCGTCCTTCGCCGCAACGGCATCGGTCACCCTGAAATAAAATTCATCGTCGACGATCCTGAGCAGCGAGCGCACGTCTTCGACGCGGATCTTCCCGTCACTGAAAGAGACGACCTGGTCGAATATGCTCTGGGAGTCGCGCAGCGAGCCGTCGGCCCGCCGGGCGATCAGCTCGAGGGCGTCGTCGTCGATATTGATTTTTTCTTTCGCGGCGATCTCCGCGAGGCTTGATGAGATCTCGCCCGGGGAGATCCGGTGAAATTCGAACCTCTGGCACCGGGACAGGATCGTCAACGGGACCCTGTGGACTTCCGTCGTCGCGAAGATGAAAATCACGAAGGGGGGCGGTTCTTCGAGGGTCTTCAGGAGGGCGTTGAAGGCCTCCTTGGTGAGCATGTGCACCTCGTCGATGATGTACACCTTGAACCTGCCCCTGCCGGGTCCGTACCGGACGGCCTCCCGCAGGTTCCGGATCTCCTCCACGCCCCGATTGGAGGCCCCGTCGATTTCGAAAACGTTGACGCTCCGGCCGCCGGCGATCTCGACGCACAGGTCGCACGTGTTGTCGGGGTCGGAATTTTCCGGACTGACGCAGTTGACGGCCCTGGCCAGGATCCTGGCGGTGGTCGTCTTGCCGACACCCCTCGGGCCGCTGAACAGGTAGGCGTGGGAGAGCCGGCCGGTGGCGACGGCGTTCCTGAGCGTGGTCGTGATGTGCGATTGTCCGATGATGTCGCCGAAGACCTGCGGACGCCATTTACGGGCGGTGGCCAGGTGGGGCGCATCGTCGTGCGGTTGTTTCCTTCCTGTCATGGGCTTGGGCATGGGCTCGGGTCAATATAAACGATAGGGGGGGGAATATCAAGACCCGCGGGAACCCGGTCCGCGCTTTTGGTGAATGGTCGTGCGGCCCGCGCACGGGTCAGGATCGTTTGGGGAAGACGTGGGGGATCGCGTCTTCGATTTTCTCGAGCGGGATGATCTTCAGGCCCTCCCGCACCCGCGCGGGGATCTCCGGAAGGTCCTTCTGGTTTTCGCCGGGGATCAGCACCGTCCTGATGCCGTTGCGCCGGGCGGCAAGGAGTTTCTCGTTCAGACCCCCGATGGCCAGCACGTTCCCCCTGAGGGTGATTTCTCCGGTCATCGCGACGTCGCTTCTGGCCGGCCGGTTCGACGCCGCCGAGATGAGCGCCATCGCCATCGTGATGCCGGCCGATGGACCGTCCTTCGGGATCGCGCCTTCCGGCAGGTGGATGTGGATTTCCTTTTTGGAATAGAAGCCCGGGGGAACTCCGAGAGACCGCGCGTTGGACCTGATGTAGCTCAGCGCGGCCTGGGCGGATTCCTTCATGACCTCGCCGAGCTGGCCGGTGAGGGTCAGCTTTTCGGTGCCGTCCATGATCGTCACGTCCACCGGCAGGATGTCGCCGCCCACGCTCGTCCAGGCGAGGCCCGTCGCGGACCCTACTTTCGGTCTGGTGTCCGCGGGCCGGCGGCGGAAGTGCGGGACGCCGAGGTAGGTCCCGATTTTGCCGGGGTTCACCACGACCGCGCGCGATCTTTTCTTCCCGCCGTTGCGCCGTTTGCCCAGCACGGTTTCCTTCGCCACCTTCCTGAGGACCGAGGCGATCTCGCGTTCAAGGTTCCTGACCCCCGCCTCGCGGGTATATTCCCGGATGATGGTCACGATCGCCTCATCTGTGATGCGGACGTCGGTTTTCCTGAGCCCGTGTTCGGCGAGCTGTTTCGGGATGATGTGCCTTTTGGCGATTTCGGTTTTATCGAAATCGAGATAGCCGGGGAGTTCGATGATCTCCATCCTGTCCTGCAGGGGCAGCGGGATGTTGTAGCGGACGTTTGCGGTGGTGATGAACATGACGCGCGACAGGTCGTAGTCGACGTCGAGGTAATGGTCGTTGAACGAGCTGTTCTGCTCGGGATCGAGAACCTCGAGGAGCGCCGACGCCGGATCCCCCCGGAAATCCATCGACATCTTGTCCACCTCGTCCATCAGGATCACCGGGTTGACGACCCCGGCGCGCTTCATTGACTGAATGAGCTTCCCGGGCATGGAGCCGATATAGGTGCGCCGGTGCCCGTGGATCTCGGCCTCGTCCCTCACTCCGCCGAGGGAGATCCTGACGAATTTCCGCCCGAGGGCGCGAGCGATGGATTTGCCCAGGGACGTCTTGCCTACTCCCGGAGGACCCACGAAACAGAGTATCTGCCCCTTCATTTCTTTGACGAGGTTGAGGACCGCGATGTGCTCGAGTATTCTTTCTTTCGGTTTTTCGAGCCCGAAGTGATCCTCGTCGAGGGTCGACTGGACGTGCCGGATATCCAGGTTGTCCCTTGTTTTCTTGTTCCAGGGAAGGCTTACCATCCAGTCGAGGTAGTTACGCCCGACACCGAATTCCGGGGACTGTGGCGGCGTCTTCTTGAGTTTTGCGAACTCCTCGAGGGCTTTTTCCCTGACTTCGGCGGGCATGCGGGCCGCTTGTATCTGTTTCTTCAGTTTTTCGAGTTCGGGGGAGAGGATATCGTCGGATCCCAGTTCGTCCTGCAGGACGAACTGGGATCCGACGAT
>DATEDB010000173.1:0-2989 GCA_035286625.1 Bacteroidota bacterium | reverse complement strand
CGCTGGCCAAAAAATGTCTCTTCATCCTCCTCGTCGGGTACAGCATGCACGTGCCGGTCTTTTCGCTCGGGCGGCTGCTCTCGGCCCCGGCCGGGGTGAGAGAGGGCGCTTTCCAGGTGGACATCCTGCAGGTGATCGCCGTCTCGCTTCTGGGGCTGCTCGGCATCGCGGTCCTCGCCCGGACGCGGCGCGGCAGGATCATCTGTGTCGGGACGGCGGGGATGCTGATCCTCCTCGCCGGCGCGCTGGCGGGAGGGACGTCGGTCCTCGATGGGTTGGGAGGATCGTTGCCGGTGTGGCTGCGCGCCTACTTTTCACCGGAGGTCTCGCCGCTGTTCACGATGGTGCCCTGGGCCGTGCACCTCCTGGCCGGATTCCTGGCCGGCGACCTGTATGTGCGCGGGATGACGGCCGGTGAGGAGGGACGGACCGTCGGGCGGATCGCCCTGTCGGCCGCGGCCGCGCTCGTTCCGGCGACTGCCATATCAATGGTGACGATACGGGAGTATGCCGGGGACGCGTTCTGGTACTGGAGCGCCGAATACGTCGTCATCCGGCTCGCGTCGGTCGTCCTGGGGATGTGCGCGCTCTGGTATCTCACTCGCGGCGGAGCCGGTCCGATCATGTCGGCGGCGGGGCTGTTCGGCAGGGAATCCCTCCCGGTCTACTATCTCCATCTGCTCATCGTTTACGGGAAAGATTTCGACTGGAGTTTCGTCCGGATCTTCCCGGACGGCATGGGATACCCCGGCTGTTTCGGTCTCGCGGCCGCCCTCACCGGGGCGATGTACCTCTTTGCGAGGGGATGGGGTTCGGCGAAGAAAAACTATCCCCGGGCCTCCGCGCTGGCGGTGCGCGGCCTGGTGGCGGGATCGGTGCTGACGTTCCTGCTTTCGTGACGCGGACTTACGGGGACTCCGCCGCCGGGTCAGCCCACAGGGATCTTCCACCCCCGAATGTTTTTCAGGGTTTTGTAGTCGGTGAGATCGTAGTGGATCGGGGTGAGTGAAATGTAATTACGGCGGACGGCGATCACGTCGGTGTCGTCGGTGCTGTCGAGCACGTCCAGTTTCCCGGTCAGCCAGTAATAGGTGTTGTTGTTGGGGTCGACGCGCATGTCGAACGTGTCGTTCCATCTCGAGTTTCCCTGGCGGGTGATCTTCACCCCGCGGATCCGGGAGGCCTTCACCGGCGGCACGTTGACGTTCAGGAGAGTTCCGGCGGGGAGGCCGGTCCTCAGAACGTGGAGGGCGAGCCGTCTCGAAAATCTCGCCGCAGGCATGAAATCGGCGTCACCGTAGGTGGTCAGGGATACGGCGATCGAGGGGACGTCGAGGAGGGTCCCCTCCGTTGCCGCCGAGACGGTTCCGGAATAGATGATGTTGACCGCCGTGTTCGCGCCGTGGTTGACTCCCGACACCAGCAGGTCGGGCGGTGTGTCCATCAGGGAACGGATCGCGAGCTTGACGCAGTCGGCGGGGGTGCCTTCCACGGCGTAGCCGAAGAATGATCCGTCTTTATAGTATTTTTTCACCCTGATGGGATAGTTCATCGTGATGGCATGGCCGACGGCGCTGCGCTGCTTGTCCGGGGCGACGACCGTCACTGCGCTGATCTTCCGCAATTCGCGAACGAGGGCGTCCAGCCCCGGGGCGTCGATCCCGTCGTCGTTCGAAACGAGGATCGAGGGTTTTTTCGCGGCGCGGCGTGGTTTCAATAGCTTTCCTTCCGGCCGGGAAATTTTTTCTCCTTGACATCGGCGATGTAGCGTGTGAACGCGCGACGCATCGTTTCGCCCAGCTCCTCGTATCTGCGGACGAACCGCGGCCGGAATTCCTCGGTGAGGCCCAGCATGTCGTAGACCACCAGCACCTGCCCGTCGCAGTGCGGTCCGGCGCCGATCCCGATCGTGGGCACCGAGACGCTCCTGGTCACGCGCCGGGCCAGGCCGGAGGGGATTTTCTCCAGGACGATGGCGAACACTCCCGCCTCCTGGAGCACCTTGGCGTCACCGATCAGTTCCTCCGCCTCGGCGCGGTCCTGGGCCCTGACCTCGTACGTCCCGAACTTGTTGATCGCCTGCGGGGTGAGCCCGAGGTGCCCCATCACCGGGATGCCGATCCGGACGAGGTGTTTCACGATGTCGGCAATGTAGGCCCCGCCCTCGAGTTTGACCGCGCCGACCCCCACTTCCTTCATGATGCGGCCCGCGTTGCGTACCGCGTCGTCCAGGCTGGCCTGGAACGACATGAAGGGCATGTCCACGACGATCAGGGCGTTCTTGACCGCGCCCTTGACGGCCTTCGCGTGGTAGATCATGTCGTCCATGGTCACCGGCAGCGTCGTGTCGTAGCCATGGACCACGTTCCCGAGCGAGTCGCCGACGAGGATGATGTCAATGCCCACCTTGTCGAGGTTTTTCGCCACCAGGTGGTCGTACGCGGTCAGCATCGTAATCTTTTCCCCGGTCTTTTTCATGGTCATGACGGTTTTCGTCGTCACCACACGGGGCTTCCGGGGCTGGGATTGTTTTTTCATCATGATTCCTGGAATGACATGCTCTTTCCGGGCGCCGCCGACTCTCCGCCGGGGGCGGGGGCGCCTGTGGACTGAAAACGGGCGACGAAGGGGGCGGCGATGGATGCGGCGGCTTCCCCGAACGGGACCGGCCGGCCGAGGATCGTTTCGGCTTCGGTGGTCCCGGCCTCCAGGCCGGCGAGGAGCTTCCCGCCGGCGCCCCCGTTTATGAATTCGACGATGCGCCGGTGCTGCCGCCCCAGCAGGAACGAACCGTGCTGGAGGATGACCCCGCCGATGCGCCGCTGGGCGCTGCCGACGAGTTTTTTCCCGTCCACATGGATTTCCGAACGCACAGAGCGGGAGAAGCACACGATGCCGCCGGCGGAGCTGTAGGCTTCCCTGAGGCCTTCATCGGACCCTCCCATCGATGCCGGGATGCCCATCCCCCGGATCCCGCAGAGAAGGGCTT
>DATEDB010000172.1:0-5690 GCA_035286625.1 Bacteroidota bacterium | reverse complement strand
TCACCAGCAGGGTGATATCGAACCTGGCCGTGGTCTCTCCCGACGTGGGCGGGATCAAGATGGCGAGGGCGTTCGCGAAACGTCTCGAGGCGGACCTGATTCTCATCGACAAGCGGAGGCCGACGCCGAACCTCGCCGAGATCATGAATGTGATCGGTAACGTGGCCGACAGGAACATCCTCATCGTCGACGATCTGATCGACACCGGAGGGACGTTCTGCGGCGCCGCCGAGGCCCTCCGCGCCAAGGGCGCACTGGAAATCTACGGGGCCTGCACTCACCCGATTCTGTCCGGGAAGGCTCTCGAAAGGATCAGCGCGTCGGTCGTCTCGAAGGTCTACGTGACAGATTCGATCCCGATCAACGCGCCCGCGAATCTGACCTCGAAAATAGAAGTCCTCACCGTTTCGGAACTCTTCGGTGAGGCGATTCGCAGGGGATTTTCAAACCAGTCGATCAGTTCCCTGTTCGACGTGGATAAAAGTTAATCAGCAGGAGCACGTATGCACGAAATCATCATCGAGGCGGAAAACAGGGCCCGGACAGGGCGGCACTCACGCGCCCTCCGCCGTGAGGGAATGGTCCCGGGTATCTATTATATCCGCGGCGAGGCCAACATTCCGTTCACCGTCACTGGCAAGAGCCTTCAGCCCCTCATTTACACGACCGAGTCGCATATCATCAACCTGAAATTCAACGACGGCGGCGTCAAAAAATGCATCCTTCGCGAGGTGCAATTCGATCCTGTGACGGAAAAACCGATCCATGTCGACCTGCTGGGCCTCCGGGAAAACGAGGAGATCACGCTCGAGGTACCGGTCGTCGTCACCGGCGGCACCCCCGTGGGGGTGCGGGAAGGCGGTATCCTGCAGCAATCGATCCGGGCGCTGAAGGTATCGTGTCTGCCGAAAAACATTCCGAACCACATCGAGGTGAACGCGGGGGAATTGAAAATGAACGAGTTCATCCACGTCCGGGACATCAGGCTCCCGGACGCCACCATCCTCGCTCACGAGGAAGATACCATCCTGGGGGTGATCCCGCCGACCGTGGAGAAGGAAGTCGCGGTGGAGCCGGGCGCGGAGGTCGAGGCGGCCGAACCCGAGGTGATCGGCAAGGGCAAGAAACCCGAGGAGGGCGAGGAAGCGGCCGAAGCCGAAGGAAAAGCCGAAGCGGGGAAGGCTGCCGCCCCGGCGAAGGCAGCCACCCAGGCGAAGACAACCGCCCCGGGGAAGGCAACCCCCCCGGGGAAGACCCCCGCTTCCCCCAGGGAGGAGAAGAAGAAATAACCGGCTGGCGGAAGACCGACCTCCATGTACGTCGTCGTCGGCCTGGGGAATCCCGGTTCGGAATACGACGGTACGCGGCATAATGTCGGGTTCGGGGTCATCGATGCCCTCGCCGACCGGCTTGCCGCCCGATTCAGGACATTTCGTCTCCACAGGAGCGCCTCGGGGCGGCGATACGGCGCCGAGATCGTCCTGGTCAAGCCGCAGACCTATATGAACAACTCCGGCGAGGCGGTCCGCCCCCTGCTCTCGGAACTGGAACTCGGAACCGACCGGCTGCTGGTGGTGTGCGACGATCTGCACCTCCCGCTGGGGACGCTGAGGCTCCGGAAAAAAGGGAGCGACGGCGGGCACAACGGCCTCTCGTCGCTCATCAGGGAACTGGGCACCGATGCGTTTGCCCGGCTCCGGTGCGGGATATCCGGCCCGACGGCCCCGGCGCCGGGCGAGGCCACCGCCGATTATGTCCTGTCGGACTTCGACCGGGCGGAAATTGATATTGTCGACGGAATGACGGCGCGGGCCGCCGAAAGCGTCCTGACGATCGTACGCACAGGGATCGACGGCGCAATGAATATCATCAATACACAGTAACCACCATAACCCTGTTCCCGGACCGTCCGGCCCACTGCCGGCGGATGCCGGGGATCTTGTTCAACAGTCCAGAGGGATACCATGTCAGATGCACGCAGGTCCTACGAAACCACCTACATCGTGAACGCCTCGCTCGAGGATTCCCAGATCGAGGCGGCCATCACCCATGTCACCGAGGTCATCGAGCGCAACGGCGGGGTCATTACCGCGACCAACCGCTGGGGTCGCAAGCGCATGGCGTACGCGATCGAAAAAAAGAACAACGGGTATTACGTCAACGTCGAGTTCGACGGCCCCGGCCAGCTGATCGCGCAGCTCGAACGCGTCTATCTGCTGGACGAAAACATACTTCGTTTCCTCACGATCCAGCTGGACAAGCGGGCGCTCGAAGCAAGGGCGAAGACCGCGGCGGAAACGACGGCTGCAGCCGCGCCGGCCCCCGAAACGCCGAAGACGGATCAGCCGGAGACGGATCAGCCGGAGACGGATCAAAAAGAGACGGAAACCCGCGCTCCCCTCTTTACCGGGGACGGCAGGTAACGTCTCCCCCGACCCCGGGCCGCGCGCACGCGGTAACGATACCATAGACCATAACTTTTATCGGATTTTCAGGAAACCATCATGGCCAGACAGGACCAGCAGTCAAAAAAACGCCGGTCGTGCCGCTTCTGCGACAACGACGAGACGTATATCGACTACAAGGACGAACGGCGGTTATCGCGGTTCATCTCCGAGCAGGGAAAAATCATCCCAAAGCGCATCACCGGGAACTGCGCCCGTCACCAGCGGCAGCTCGTTCAGGCAATCAAACGGGCGAGGCACCTCGCCCTCATCCCGTTCGTCTCGGAATCGATCCGCTGACCTCCCACACGACCAACGACACAGGAACTTTACCATGAAAATCGTTCTGCGACAGGACCACGCAAAACTGGGCAGCACCGGCGACGTCGTCGACGTCAAAGACGGATTCGCCCGGAACTACCTCATTCCCCGGAATATCGGTTACGAGGCGACCGAGGGAAACATGCGGACACTCGAGGAGGAGAAGAAACAGCGTTCGCGTCGTGACGACAGGGAACTCACCACGGCGCAGAAACTCGCCTCCGAACTTGAAAAAACTTCGGTGACCCTGAAGATGAAGGTCGGCGAGGATGAAAAACTCTTCGGCACCGTCACCACGCAGATGATCGCCGACGCGCTGTCGGAAAAGGGTTTCAGCGTGGACAAGCGCGTCATCTCCACAGGGGAGCCCATCAGGGCGCTCGGGATCTACTCGGCCGAAATCAGGCTCCATCCGACGGTGGAAACGAAAGTGAAGGTGTGGGTGGTCCGCGAGTGAGGGATCCCCGCCGGACCGCCCCGCACTCATCGGGCGATTCCCGCCGAATTCTTTGAAATATGGGGAGAATTTGGTATATTACGGTGTTGTTTCGCCTGAAATGAGGATGTACCCTTTGGAAAACGTCAGCGTCCTGATCGCCTTCTTTGCCGGTTTCGCTTCTTTTATCTCTCCCTGCGTTCTTCCCATCGTCCCGGGTTATCTGTCGTTCATTTCGGGCGTCTCTTTTGAAGAATTGACCGGTTCGACCGGGCGGTCAGAGACCCGGCGTCACATCGTTGTAAATTCGATTTTCTTCGTCGGGGGTTTTTCCCTCGTATTCATCTCTCTCGGCGCCTCGGCGACGTTTTTCGGGCAGATCCTCCGCGAACAGCTCGACGTCATCACGAAGGTGGCAGGCGCGGTGATCATCCTGTTCGGACTGCACATGATGGGCATCCTCAGGATCCCGTTTCTGAATTACGAAAAACGGTTCCACACCAGGGGGAAACCCCTCGGGGCCGCGGGCGCCCTGGTGGTGGGTCTCGCCTTCGCGTTCGGGTGGACACCCTGCATCGGGCCCATCCTCGCCTCTATCCTCACCCTCGCCAGCCAGCAGGAGAGCGTTTCCAGGGGGGTTCTCCTCCTCTCGGCATACTCGGCGGGGCTCGGCATCCCCTTCATCCTGGCGGGCCTGAGCATCACGGTCTTTTACGCCCCCTTCAACAGGATGAAGAAGCATCTCCCGAAGATCGAAATGGTCAGCGGGATCCTCCTGGTGATCGTGGGCGTCCTGATCACGACCAATTACCTGACGATCATCTCGGCGTACCTCTCACAGTGGTTCCCGTTCCTCAACGAAATCGGATAAATCATCCACCGTCATTCCCGATGAATCAACGCGCATGAGCAAGACACTGAAAAACCTCGAAGACGTCACCATACGGTTCGCCGGAGATTCCGGCGACGGGATGCAGCTGACGGGAACACAGTTCACCAACACCACCGCCTTCCTGGGCAACGACCTGAGTACGCTCCCGGATTATCCGGCCGAAATCCGCGCCCCGGCGGGAACGCTGTTCGGGGTGAGCGGGTTCCAGATTCATTTCGGATCCACCGAAATCAACACCCCGGGGGACACCTGCGACGTCCTCGTGGCAATGAACCCCGCCGCGCTGAAGGTCAACCTCCGGAGCCTGCGGGACGGCGGGATCATCATCGCCAACAGCGACGGGTTCTCGGAGAAAAACCTGAGGCTCGCCCGTTACGACAGGAACCCCCTTGAGGACGACTCCCTGCAGAAATACCAGGTGCACTCCGTGGCCATAACGACCCTCACGCAGAACGCGCTGCAGGACCTCGGCATGTCCAACAAGCTTGTCGACCGGTGCAAGAACTTTTTTGCGCTCGGCATCATGTACTGGATGTTCACGCGCCCGGTCGACCTCACCGTCAAATGGATCGCTGAAAGATTCAAGAAAACGCCGGATATCGCGGAGGCCAACACCCGCGTCCTGAAGGCCGGCTACGCCTTCGGGGAGACCACGGAAATCTTCGTCTCGCGCTTTGAAGTCCGGCCGGCGTCGCTGACGAAGGGCAAGTACCGGAGCATCACCGGCAACGAAGCCGCCGCGTGGGGCATGATCGCCGCAGGTGTGAAATCCCGGCTCGAACTCTTTCTCGGCAGCTACCCGATCACGCCGGCCAGCGATATCCTTCACGAACTTTCCAAACACAAGAACTTCAGGGTGAAAACGTTCCAGGCGGAGGATGAGATCGCGGGGATCACCTCGGCCATCGGGGCGTCATACGGCGGCGCCCTTGCGGTCACGACCACGAGCGGGCCCGGCATGGCCCTCAAGAGCGAGGGGATGGGCCTGGCGGTCATGGCCGAGCTGCCCCTGGTGATCATCGACGTACAGCGCGGCGGCCCGAGCACCGGCCTTCCCACGAAAACCGAGCAGGCGGACCTTCTGCAGGCGGTGTGCGGGCGGAACAGCGAGGCCCCGATCCCGGTCATCGCGCCGGCCACGCCCGCCGACTGCTTCAACGTCGCCTTCGAGGCGTCCCGGATCGCGCTGAAATATATGACGCCGGTCATCGTGCTGTCGGACGGTTATCTCGCCAACGGAGCCGAACCCTGGCTCATCCCGGACGTGGCATCCCTGCCCGACATCAGCCCGGCGTTCAGGAAAGATCCCGAGGGATTTCACCCCTACCTCAGGGATGAGAAAACGCTCTCACGCCCCTGGGCGATACCCGGGACCCCCGGGCTTGAACACCGGATCGGAGGTCTCGAGAAACAGCATATCACCGGGAACGTCAGCTACGACCCGGAAAACCACGAGTTCATGGTCAGAATGAGACAGGCCAAGATCGACGGTATCGCCGGGGACATCCCCGCCGCCGCGGTCGAGGGGGACCCGAAGGGCGAGCTCCTCGTCGTCGGCTGGGGAGGCACCTACGGCGCGATCAGGACAGCCGTCGAG
>DATEDB010000171.1:0-4656 GCA_035286625.1 Bacteroidota bacterium | reverse complement strand
ATAACGAGGGCAGCTTGAACGCAGGCAGCCGTATGTTCGTAAAGGGGATGGTCCTGGGGGTCGTCCCGCCGAAGACGAACTTGTTCACCAGCAGGAAGTCGCCGGTCATGATCTCGTTCTCCATCGAGCCGGTGGGAACCTCGAACGAGGCGAGGACGAAGCTGTTCAGAATCAAAAACGCTCCTACCACGATCCCCAGTTCACGGAAAAACACCTTCACTTTTCCCTGCAGGTCGGCGGGGGCCCCGCGCTCCCGTGTCTGTCTCGATTGTGTCATCTCGTCTCCATGTAAAAGTCCGGGTGCTAATCTTCCATCGCCAGGACCGCGAGGAAGGCTTCCTGTGGGATTTCCACCCTGCCCACCTGTTTCATACGCTTCTTCCCCTCTTTTTGTTTTTCGAGGAGTTTCCGTTTCCGCGTGATATCGCCGCCGTAGCACTTCGCCAGTACGTTTTTGCGCATCGCCGAGATGCTGTCGCGCGCGATGATCTTGCTCCCGATCGACGCCTGGACGACCACCTCGAACATCTGTCTCGGGATGAGTTTCCGGAGCTTCGCGCAGAGCTTCTTCCCCCACTCGTACGCCTTGTCGCGGTGCACGATCGTCGAAAGCGCGTCGACGGGGTCCCCGTTCAGAAGAATGTCGAGCTTCACAAGTTCTGACTCCCGGTACTCGAGGAATTCGTAATCGAGCGACGCGTACCCCCTGGATGTCGATTTCAGCTTGTCATAAAAATCGAAGATGATTTCCGACAGCGGCAGTTCGTAATGGATATCGGCGCGGGTCGGGTCGATGTAGGTGGTGTTCTTGTATACTCCCCGCCGATCGGTGCACAATTTCATCACGTTCCCGATGTAATCGGACGGCGTGATAATTTGCGCCCTGATGAAGGGTTCGTCGATTTTCTCGATGTCGCCCAGTGCCGGCATCAGGCTCGGGTTGTCTACGGCGATCACCTCCCCGCCGATTTTCGTCACGCGGTACTCGACGTTCGGCACGGTGGTGATCAGCTCCTGCTCGTACTCCCTCTCGAGGCGCTCCTGGATGATCTCCATGTGCAACAGGCCGAGAAACCCGCAGCGGAAACCGAAGCCGAGGGCGACGGAGGTCTCCGGTTCAAAAATCAGCGAGGCGTCGTTCATGCGGAGCTTTTCGAGAGAATCCCGGAGTCCGGCGAAGTTGTCGGCATTCACCGGGTAGAGGCCGGCGAAGACCATCGGCTTGGCCTCCTTGTAGCCCGGGAGCGGACCGGGGGCCGGGTTGTCCGCCGAGGTGATGGTGTCCCCCACCTTCGTGTCGTGGACGTCCTTCGCGCCGGGTATGATGTAGCCGACGTCGCCGGCGGAGAGCTCCCCGGTGCGGATCCGCTTCATCTCCAGCACGCCCACCTCCTCGGCCTCGAAGGTCTTCTCGGTCGCGAAGAAATGGATTTTGTCCCCCTCCCTGACGGTGCCGTCGATCACCCTGACGTACACCACCGATCCCCTGTAGCCGTCGAAGATCGAATCGAAAATGAGGGCGGTGAGCGGCGAGGCGGGGTCGCCCCTGGGCGGGGGGATTTTTTTTACGACGGATTCCAGGATCTCCCCGACGCCGATCTTCATCTTCGCGCTCGAGAGGATGATGTCCTCTTTTGAACAGCCGATGAGGTCCATGATCTGGTTGCTCACCTGGTCCACCATCGCGCTCGGGAGATCCACCTTGTTGATCACCGGGAGGATTTCGAGGCCGGCCTCGATGGCGAGATAGAGATTGCTGATGGTCTGGGCCTCCACGCCCTGCGAGGCGTCCACCACAAGCAGCGCCCCCTCGCAGGCGGCCAGCGACCTCGAGACCTCATACGAAAAATCCACGTGGCCGGGGGTGTCGATCAGGTTCAGCGTGTATTTCTGCCCCGAGGGTGCATTGTACAGCATCCTGATGGCGTGGAGCTTGATCGTGATGCCCCGCTCCTGCTCCAGCTCCATGTCGTCGAGGACCTGGTTGGTCTTCATCTCCCTGGCAGTCACCGTGCCGGTGTGCTCCAGCAGGCGGTCGGCGATCGTCGACTTGCCGTGGTCGATATGGGCGATGATGCAGAAGTTTCTGATATTTTCCATGGATTCCGGGTTTTCCGGCCCTGCGGGACGAGTTCTAATAATAACAATAATCCCGCCACTTTTCGTGCGGGATCGGCTCTCAATATATTTAAAAAACAGCAGATTTTCAATGTCGGGCAACGTCGATTCTTCCCCCCGCGCACACACCGCGAAACCACCCCGGCCGGCACACCGTACCGGCCCTGCTTCCCGACGATATCACATGTTCGGTCCCCGTCCTCCGGAAGCTGATCGTGGAACACGCTGTCCGGTACCGATCCGCCCTTCGTTACTTGCGTCTGCACCCCTCATTCCGTATTTTTATCGAAGCCCTTCCGGCATCTCGCCCGGGCGGAAAATACTCAACAACAGCGGAATCATCATGCCCGATTCAGTCAGGTACACTCTTTTCATCCCCGTCTGTCTCGCTCTCCTGATCGCGGGGTTCTGCACGGCGCCGGCCCAGGAGAACCTGCGCGCACAGCTCTTCGGCGTCGCCGATTCCCTCATCCTCAGGGTGAAGGAGCGCAAGGCGGACATCCTCGCGCCCGCGAACTACAAAAAAGCGATGAGATACTACAATGGGGCCGCAGAGGATTTCAAGAAGGGCGGGAACCTCGAGGAGATGCGGGAGAATGTCGCCAACGCGTCGGTGTATTTCGCCAAGGCCCTCGATATTGCGAAGATCGGCGAGGTGGCCTTCAGCGCCGCGATGGCGGCGCGGACCGACGCTCTGAGCGCCGATGCCCCCACGCAGCAGCCGGAGCTCTGGAAAAAAGCGGAGGAAAAATTCAACCGCGCGGCGTCCGACATGGAGGACGGCGACATGGGGTCGGGCAACAGGCTCGGGTCGGAGGCCACCGGGCTTTACCGGAGTGCGGAGCTGGAAGCCATCAAGTCGAATTACCTCACGCCGGCCCGGGTCCTGCTGGAAAAAGCGAAAAAAATAAGCGTCGAGGACACCGCCCCCCAAACGCTCGAGCGGGCCCGCCAGCTCGCCGCCCGGACCGAGGAGATGCTCAAGCAGAACCGGTACGACACCGACGAGGCCCGCGAACTGGCGCAGGAGGCGAAATACGAAGCGGCGCACGCCATCGCGCTCCATCAGGCGATCGTGAACATGAAGAAGGACGACAGGAATTTCGAAACGACGCTCCTGGGGATCGAAGAGCAGATCCAGAGAATATCCTCCGCACTGGGCCTCAAGGCGCGCTTCGACGCCGGGTACGACCAACCGGCCGGCGAGGCGATCGAGGCCGTGAAGGAACGCGACAGGGCAATCGACACCGACGCCACGGCGCTCTCCACCGCCGCCTCGGACATTCATGATAAGGAAGTGGAAAACGAAAACCTGCGCCAGCAGATCTCCTCCATGGAAAAACGGGTCGGATCCCTCACCGACACGGAAAAGGAGCTTCAGCAGCGGCTGGCCACGCACAGGTCGCAGGAAGGCACCATCCGGGGGGTGGAAGGCATGTTCACCTCCGACGAAGGCATCGTGCTCCGCGAGGGGAGCAAGATCATCATCAGGCTCTACGGGCTTTCCTTCCCGTCGGGGAAGAACTCCATCGAGCCCCAGTACTACAACCTGCTCACGAAGGTCCAGCAGGCGATCAGGAAATTCCCAAAATCGGAAATCACCATCGAGGGGCACACCGACGCCATCGGGACAGACGAGGTGAACCAGAAACTCTCCGAGAGCAGGGCTCTGGCGGTGGCCGAATACCTCATGGCCAACATGGGCGTTGAGATTCCAATCGCTTCGCAGGGTTACGGGGAAAGCCGGCCTCTGGCCACCAACGAAACTCCCGAGGGGAGGGCCAAGAACCGGCGAACGGACGTCGTCATCACACCCATCTGGTAACCCGGGCGACATCGGGGGACGGGGACGCCCCCCGGACACCGCGGTCGGCCGCGGGAACGGATCACACGGTGTCACTGGCGAAGGCGAACCTGGCCGGCTTCCCCCTCTTCTTCCTGCTGATGTCGGGGGCCGTCCTGCCGTATATCCTGCTCGGGGGATTTCCGGCATTCGTCCTCGGCGTGCGCTCATTCGTCGACCTGAGGGTGTTCATCCCCTGGATCATCGTCGGGACCCTCGCGCATGAAGCGATGCACGGTCTCGGGTGGACGGCCGCCGGGGCCGGGGCCTTCAGGTCGGTGAAATTCGGCTTTCACTGGAAAACGCTCACCCCCTACGCGCATTTCACCGAACCGATGACGGCGAAGGCCTACAGGATCGGAATCGTCCTTCCCGGGATCGTCGTGGGGTTGTGCCCGGCGCTGGCCGGGTACGCGATGTCGAACCCTCCCCTGGTCCTCTTCGGGGGAATCTTCACGGGCGGGGCCGCCGGCGACCTCATGGGCCTCTGGGCAACGAGAAAAATTCCACCGGGAACCCTCGTCCTCGACCATCCCTCGCGGGTGGGCTGCATCATTTTCTCCGGGGAATCCCTCACGCAGAAGACACAGCAATGAACGCCGCCACCGGCCCGGTCCCGGGCGGGCTCGTCAGCGCCCCGTCGCCCCGTTCCCGTATGCTTCCGACCGTCTCCCTGCTCATCACCGCGGCGGCGC
>DATEDB010000170.1:0-4870 GCA_035286625.1 Bacteroidota bacterium | reverse complement strand
CGGGGTTCCCTACATTGCCTTACTCAAACGCGGAAATTAAACGAATATCCCCGATGGATCAGACAACCGTCCTCACCGAAGAAAACCAGCGCCTGCGCAAGGCCGTCGAAGAGTTGTCGATCCTGAACGACCTGGCCCGCGTAATCAGTTCGACCATGACCCAGGACGCCGTGATCGAGGCGGTCGTGAAGCGGGCGGTGAGGGCCACCGGCGGACAGCAGGGCATGATCACGATGGTGGACGAAGAGTCCCCCACGGAGATGAAAACGCTCATCAGGGCGCAGAATTCCGTCTCCAACCTGCAGACATTCCACCTGAACCAGAACATCCTCGGCTGGATGATGATCAACAAGAAGCCGCTGCTGGCAAACGATCTGCATAATGATCCACGGTTCAGCGGCGTCCAGGTGGAGGGAAGCTTCCACTCGCTGTTGTGCGTGCCCCTGCTGGTGAAAAACAGGATGATCGCCATACTGGCGGTGTTCAACAAGAAAGCGGTGGCGGCGTTCACAGAGGACGACAAACGACTGCTTTCTATTATAGCCGCCCAGTCGGCGCAGATCCTGGAGAACGCCCGGCTCTACGAGCAGGAGAAGTCCCTGCAGACGATGCAGGAAGAGATCCGGTTCGCCGCCAAGATCCAGAACGAACTGCTGCCCAAGCAGTTCCCCAAGATCCCCGGGTACGACATCGCGGGGAAATCCATTCCGGCGCAGGAGATCGGCGGAGATTACTTCGATTTCATCCGGGTGGACGACCACCGGATGGCGGTCACACTGGGCGACGTCACCGGGAAGGGCCTGCCCGCCGCCCTGCTGATGTCGAACGTCCAGGCGACGCTCCGCGGCCAGACGATGGTCAGCAACTCCCCCAGGGAATGCATCGTCCGATCGAACCGCCTCCTGTACCAGTCCACCGGGCCGGAAAAATTCGTGACACTTTTTTACGGCATCCTTGACACGACCGAACATTCGATTTTTTTTTGCAACGCGGGGCACGACAATCCCTACGTGATCTCCAAAACCGGCGGCATCCGCAGGCTCAAAACCGGGGGCACCGTCCTCAGCGTCATGGAAATTTTTCCGTACGAGGAGGAGAAGATCGGGATCACCGAGGATGAGGTGATCGTCATCTATTCCGACGGCATCACCGAGGCCATGAACGCCGCCGACGAACTCTACGGCGAGGAACGGCTCGTGGAGGTCCTCCAGAAGATCAAGGACCGGTCGGCCATCGAGATTATCGACGGCATTATCGCGGCCGCGCGGGCCCACGCGGGCAAACACCCCCAGTCGGACGACATGACCATCGTCGTGGTCAAGCGCACCGGGGCCTGACTCCCGGCGGGTCCCCGCGGCACGGCCGGCCGGGACCGGGAATTCCCAAACCCAATATCGGCTCACCCGCTATGAAAACTTTTCTCTTCGCGATCGCCTGCGCGTTCGCTCTGGCGTTACCCTCCGAAACGGCCGCCCGGACTTCCGGGGGAACGACCGCCCGCGAAAGTTCTTTCGACTCGACGCTCTCAGCCGACTCCCTCATGGGCTGGATGAAGATCCTGAGCGCCCGGCCGCACCACGCGGGTTCGCCGTACGGCAAACAGAACGCGGAATTCATCGCCGACAGGTTCCGGGCATGGGGATTCGAAACGAAGATCGAACAATTCGACGTCCTCTTTCCCGTCCCGATTTCCCGGGCGCTCGAAATGCTGGAGCCAAGGAAATTTTCGGCGACGCTGGCCGAACCCCCGCTCGGCGAGGACGCCACATCCGGGCAGACTCCCGAGCAGCTTCCGACCTATAACGTCTACTCGGCGGACGGCGACGTGACCGCGGAGCTGGTGTACGTCAATTACGGCGTGCCCGACGACTACACCGAACTCGAGAGGCGCGGGATCGATGTCGCCGGAAAGATCGTCATCGCGCGCTACGGCGGCTCGTGGAGGGGGATCAAGCCGAAGGTCGCCGCCGAACACGGGGCGATCGGCTGCATCATCTACTCCGACCCCTCCGGGGACGGGTACGCCGCGGGCGACGTGTACCCGAAAGGGGGATACCGGAGCAAGGCGGGGGCGCAGCGCGGGTCGGTGGCGGACATGCCGGTGTATGCCGGCGACCCGCTCACGCCTTCGGTCGCCTCCGTGCACGGCGCAAAAAGGCTGGCGCTGAAAGACGCCCGGACAATTACAAAAATACCGACGCTGCCGGTTTCGTCGGGCGACGCGGCGCCGTTGCTGGAAGCACTCGGGGGCCCGGTGGTCCCCGGCTCGTGGCGGGGGGGACTTCCCTTCGCGTATCATTTCGGGCCGGGCCCGGCGCGGGTCCGCCTCGCGGTGAAATTCAGCTGGAACAACGTGCCGATTTATGACGTGATCGGCACGATCCCGGGCTCGGAGAGGCCCGACGAGTGGATCATCCGGGGCAACCACCACGACGCGTGGGTCAACGGGGCAACGGACCCGGTGAGCGGGCTGGTGGCCATGATGGCCGAGGCCAGGTCGCTCGGACACCTGGTCCGAAACGGATGGCGGCCGAAACGGAGCATCGTGTACTGCGCGTGGGACGGCGAGGAACCCGGACTGCTGGGATCCACCGAGTGGGTGGAGGCGAACGCCGACGCATTGAAACAGAAGGCCGCGGTGTATATCAATTCCGACACCAACAGCAAGGGTTTTCTCAATATGGGCGGATCGCATTCGCTCCAAAAGTTTTTAAACGAAGTCGCCCGGGACGTCCCCGATCCGCAGTACGGGGTCAGCGTCAGCGAGCGTGCCCGCGCCGCGGGCATCGTCGGCTCGACGGGCGACGGCCGCGACGAAATCAGGAACCACCGGGACTTGCCGCTCTACCCGCTGGGGTCCGGCTCGGACTATACGCCGTTCCTCCAGCACGCGGGCATCGCCAGCCTCAACGTGGGATTCGGCGGGGAGGACCAGTACGGCCAGTACCATTCGATCTACGATTCGTACGACCATTACGTCCGGTTCATGGACACCGATTTCAGTTACGGCGTAACGCTGGCGAAAACCTGCGGCCGGGCCGTGATGCGCCTGGCGGACGCCGGCGTCCTGCCTTTCGAATTTTCGGATTTCTCGGAAACCGTGTCCCGCTACGTAAAAGAGGTCGGCGAGCTGGCCGACAGGATGCGGTCCGAGGCGGAGGAACGGCAGAGGGAGATCGCCGAGAAGAGCATCGTCTATGCTTCCGACACCAGGCTCAGGTTCGCCGAACCGAAGGCCCTCGACGCGGTGCCCTACTTCAATTTCGCCCCCCTCCAGAACGCGGTGGCGGCCCTGAAGGAAAAGGCCTCCGCGTACTCGGCGCGGCTGGACGAGCTCGCGATAAGCGGCACGTCGATCCCCCCCGACAAACAGAAGGTCCTCGACGCGGTGCTGATGGGCATGGAACGCCGGCTGACACTGGACTCCGGCCTGCCCGGGCGCCCATGGTACACGCACCAAATCTACGCGCCGGGGGCGTACACCGGCTATGGTGTCAAGACCCTCCCGGCCGTGAGGGAAAGCCTGGAGTTGCGCCGCTGGAAGGACGTCGATCCCCAGATCGCCTCTGTGGCGGGGGTCCTGATGAATTACGCCGCGGGCATCGACGAGGCGCTGAACATCCTCAGGAGCATCTGATGCCGCTGTCGTACGCCGGACGCCTCCGGCTGAATATTTTATTTGAAAACGTGGACGACGACCTCTTCGCGCGGGTCCTGCCGAAACTGCGCGAACGCCATTTCCGCGCCGGCGGAGTGATCGTCGAGGACAACACCGAGGGGGACGAACTTTTTTTACTGGTGGAGGGAAGGGTGCGAATCATCAAGCGCACCCGCACGGGAGAGGAAAACCTTCTCGCCCTGCTTCACTCCGGGGATTTCTTCGGGGAGCTGGAACTGGTGGACGCGAGGCCCCGGTCGGCACGGGTGATCGCCGTGGAGGACTGCGTCGTCTTCTCGCTGCGGAAAGCCGACTTCGACGCGCTCCTGGAAGAAAGCCACCCGTTCGCGGTACGGCTCATGCAGGTCATGAGCATCAGGCTGCGCGCGCTGAACAATCACTTCGTCAGGGAGCTGGAGAGTTTCGAGCGGAAGTCGTCCGCCGAGTTGGGGAAGCTCGGACAGCTCATCGACGCCTCGCGCGCGCTGAACTCGACACTCGACCTGGGCAAACTCCTGGAAATCATACTCGACACCGCCCTCACAACCGTGGACGGGGACAGGGGGACGGTCTACCTGGTGGACCATGCCAAACGCGAACTCTGGTCGATCATTCTGAAAGGCAACCACCAGGTCACCATCCGGCTCCCCCTGGGCAAGGGGATTGCCGGCTACGTGGCCGCGTCGGGAGACACGCTCAACATCCCCGACGCCTACCTCGACGCCCGGTTCAACCCCGACGTGGACGCTCAGACCGGGTACCGCACCCGCACGATCCTCTGCATGTCCATGAAGAACAAGGACGGGGTGATCGTGGGCGTCTTTCAATTACTGAATAAACGCGACGGCGCCTTTACGCCGGCCGACGAGAATTTCATCAGCGCGCTGTCTATCCACGCGGCGCTCGCCATCGAAAACGCGCGGCTCTACGAAGAGGAGAAAGCCCTTTCAAGGATACGGGAAGAGGTGCGGCTCGCCGCCAGGATCCAGACGGACCTGCTTCCAACTTCCGTTCCCGACGTTCCCGGGTATGAGCTGGCGGGGATCTCCATCCCCGCGCAGATGGTGGGCGGGGACTATTTCGATTTCATCCGGCTGGAGGAGGGCCGCGTCGGGGTCTGCCTCGGGGACGTTTCGGGAAAGGGCATGCCGGCCGCCCTCCTAATGGCGAACCTGCAGGCGACACTGAGGGGACAGACGCTCACCGGCGGGG
>DATEDB010000169.1:0-4990 GCA_035286625.1 Bacteroidota bacterium | reverse complement strand
TTCGAAAAACATTTTACTGCCGAGGTGTCGCATGTCGGCGTCGCAGATGACCTGTTCGAGGAGATCGGCGGGATGCTGGGGGACCCGCGTGGCCAGGATGCAGCGCACAACGTCGTCGGTCTTCCCGGCGGGATAGCCCTGCGCGGTGAGAAACCCCCGGGCGATTTCAGAACTCCGTTCTTCGTGCCCGACCGTTTTTTCGGCGTACCCGGTATCGTGGAACCAGGCCGCCAGGAGCACGACCTCCGTTTCGGATTTGTTCAGCCTGGAACCTTCGGCGATCTCGCGGGCGGCCGCGACGGTCTCGGTAGTGTGGCCCAGGTTATGATAGACGGCCCATCCGGGAAGTTTTTCGGCGAGCAGGGCGCTCACGAATCCTGACGATTTCCCGATGATGTCTTTTGATGGGTCCATGAACGGCGGCGCGCCCTCCGGCTGTGTGGCGACCATGTATTAACGCCATGATCGGAGTTCGGTAAAGATATAAAACTCTGATCATTATTCAAACGACCCTATTTCAACCGGGCGGTTCCAGGAGTTCTTGATTCTGCGCGCGCCAATGAGAAGTTTAAGAGGGACACACATCCACCCTCGAGATCCGGGCGCTGCACCTCGTGGTGAAACTCATCAAGAAACCGCAGGGTGAACAGGCTGGGAAGCCGAAGGACGACGACATCCGTCTCGGGCTCGACAGTTTTTTCCCCCAGCACGACGTCAGGGGGACGCACGCCGTGAAACTCACGCGGGATGCCGGGCTTTACATCGACGACGGGTACTCCGGAGATCTCGTCGAGAAAACGTCAAAGCCCTCCAGAAACGGAAAGTGGGGCCGCCGGCGAGGTTCCTCTACGACCAGGAGATGCCGAAGAAAACCCCCGCTTTTTTCGTGAAGTATTTCAACCTGCGAAACGACGAACTGGTGCCGGGCGGCAGGTACCACAACTTCCATGACTTCTTCGGATTCCCCAACCCGCGCACGCGCGAGCTGATGTTCGAACCGTGGCCGCATGTCCCGGCGCCTTCTGGGATGACGGCGCCTTCGGAGATCGGCGCCGACGACGCGTCCGGGAATACCGTCGACGCGCTCCCCGGCGACCGGTCGGATGTCATGGCTGCCGGGTGGCAAAAGATTCACAGGTGGTCGAACAGCTCATCCGCGCCGCGCAGAACGGGAAAGCAGTGACCGCGTTCGTCGAGTTGAAGGCCCGTTTCGACGAGGAGTCGAACATCCGCCGGGCGGAGGAGATGCAGAAGGCCGGGGCCCGCGTGTTCTACAGTTTCCCCGACCTGAAGGTCCACGCGAAGATGTGCCTGGTCTCGGGGCGGGAAAACGAAAAACCGGTTTTGTCCGGCTATCTCAGCAGGGGGAATTTCAACGAGGTCGCCGCGCGGCAATACACCGACTTTGGCCTGTTCACCTCCGATCCGCGCATCACCGGCGAAATGCAGAGGGTGTTCAATATTTTAAACCGCAACAGGGACCGCGGCGACTTCGAGCATCTGCTCGTTGCGCCCTTCTCCCTCCGGGAACGGCTCGAAGAGATGATCGACGCGGAAATCAAACGGGCGAAAAACGGCGAACCGGCGGCGATCATCGCCAAGATGAACAGCCTCGAGGACAGCCGGATGATCACGAAGCTCTACGAGGCGGGGGAGGCGGGGGTGAAAATATCTCTTATCGTGAGGGGAATCTGGCGCCTTGTGCCGGGGGTAAGAGGTGTCAGCAGGAATATCGAGGTGATAAGCATCGTGGACCGGTTCCTCGAGCATCCCCGGGTCTATATTTTCCACAACGGCGGTGACGAGCTGTGTTACCTGTCGTCGGCAGACTGGATGAAGCGGAACCTCTCCCACAGGATCGAGGTGGCTTTCCCGCTGTACCATCCCGGACCGAAAAAAACCCTGCGCTCAATCATCGACCTCCTTCGTTGGAGTCCCTGGATTTGATCTGGGCCATCTTCTCGGCTTCCGGCAGAAGTTCGAGCGCCTTACCGACCTGATTGTCCGTGGGCAGTATCGTGCGGTACCATCCCGGATCGTTGAACAGGCTCTGTCCGATCTCCGCCTTCAGTCTCGTCCGGATGTAGTCCTCATCGGCTTTGAACTGTTTTTCGTCGGTGGTGATCTCCTTCGCCTTCACGAATTTCCTGAACGAGTCCATCAGCGCGTTCCCGGCCCGGAACTTTTCGGTGTAGGAGTCCACGTCCGGGAAATCGGTGCGCAACGGGCGCCCCTCGCCGTCGAGGTACCCGGAGACGAAGAGATAGAATACGTTGCGGCGGAGCATGTTGGCGGTGGTTTCCGTGAGGTCGCCCGGCTTCACGACATAATCCGGTTTAATGCCGCCTCCGCCGTAGACGATGCGGCCGGCGTGTGTCTTATACTCCGGGTGCGCGGAGTCGGGGGACTCACGATGCGCGGCGAGTGAATCCGCGCCTTTCCCGCCGGTCCCGTCCTCGCGTGACGAATCGTCGGCGGCGAACGCCTGTCTCACGTATTCCTCGCGGTTGATCCCGTCATACGGCCGCTGGATCAGCCTTCCGCTCGGGGTGTAGTAACGGGCGACCGTCAGCCGCACCGCCGAGCCGTCGGAAAGGTCCCACTGCCGCTGCACCAGCCCCTTGCCGAAGCTCGTTTCCCCAACGATGAGAGCGCGGTCCCAGTCCTGGAGCGCCCCCGCGACGATTTCGCTGGCGCTCGCCGAAACGTGGCTGATGAGCACCACCAGCGGGATGTTCTCGTACGGCTCGCCGTTCTTGGCGTAAAATTTCTCGTCCATTCTGCCGTCGTGCGACTTCGTGTACACCACCATCCTGGGGTCGGCTTCGGTCCCGCCGTCCAGGAACTCGTCGGCCATGTCCACGGCTTCGTTCAGGATCCCGCCCGGGTTCCACCGCAGGTCGAGGATGAGTTTCTTCATCCCCCTGGCGCGCAGCCCGTCGAGGGCCTTGCGCATCTCCTCGTCAGTCGTCGCGGCGAACCTGTTGACGCTGACATATCCCACGTCGTCGCGGAGCATGAGCGCCACGTCCACCGATGTAATTGAAATGTCGTCCCGCACGATGTCATACCGGAGGGGTTCTTTCTCGCCCGCCCTCAGGATCGTCACCCCGACCCTCGTGCCCTTCAGGCCGCGGAGTTTTTTCGCCGCGTTCTGGGTGGTGATGCCGATGCAGCTCGAATCGTTGATCATGACGATGCGGTCGTTCGAGAGGATGCCGAGCCGCGAAGCCGGGCCGCCCCCCATCGGGTTGACCACCATCAGGGTGTCATTCACGACGAGAATCTCGAGACCCACGCCCTGGTACGACCCCTGAAACCTCTCCCCTTCCTGTTCGGTCAGCTGGGGGGTCATGTACATCGAATGGGGATCGAGCTGGGAGAGCATGGAGGTGATCGCCGTGGAGGTGAGTTTCCGGATGTCGACCGAGTCCACGTAGTTCTGCTGGATGAGCGACATCACGTCTTTGATTTTCGTGAGCTGGGCGAACATGTCGCGGTCATCGAGGAAGTTGGACACGCCGATCCCGACGATGAGCGCCGTCACCACGAGGAGAATCGTGAACCAGAGGGAGATTTTTCGTTTCATGCTGATGCCGCCATGTGATTGATGTTCCCCCGGCGGAGGGATGTGATTAAATATACGAAAGAAAACCTCACGGGATGCGGGTCGTTCCCCGGGTCACTCTTTCCCGCCCGTCCGGTCACTGTTTTCCGTTTGCCCCGTCATTTTTTTCCTCTTCCCGGGTCACGGTAAGTTTCGAGCCGTCGTAATGGCAGAATTCGTATTCGAAGGTGTATTCCCTCTTGCAGGTGTGACAGTATTTGACCAGCGGCCTGGCGGCGGGGTTTTTCGTCGAAAGCCAATCTGTGCGGAACGAGAGGATCGCGTCGGTCACCGGCATCCCGGCTTTTTCGTATGTCACGACTTCCAGTGTGGGTTCTTCGATGAAGGTGATTTTCCCCTTCCGTTTTTCCCCCCGCTGGATGTATTCAATATCGAGAGTCTGTCCGGGTTTGTGTTTCGCAAACAGGGAATCCAGGTCCGCCTGGGCCGCTATTTTTTCGCCGCCGACGGTGAACACCGTATCGGACCGGTCGAGGCCCGCCCGGTACCAGGCGCTCGACTCGATCGTCCCCGATCCCATCACCAATCCGGAGTCGGAGAACTGCACCGCGCCGGGCCCGAACGAGGCCTTGCCGCTGTCTTTCATCCGAAGCAAAAAACCCGCCGGCGCCAGGAGGGTGGCGTAATCGGCGACGTCGTGTCCTTCGACGTATTTCGAAAAGAAACCTTTCGCGAACTCCGCGTCGCCCGTGTAGCCGGCGAGCAGTTCCCGGAGATCATCGTTGGTGTAGGGGATTTCGGTCCGGCCGTGTGCGCGCCAGACCGTTCTCATGAAGCCGTCGAGCGTGAGTCCCGTCGTCCCCGCCGGACGCGCACGGAGCGTGAGATCGAGCGCGGTGGCAATCGCGTCCCCGAAGGGATAATAGGACAGGTATGCGTTCTCCAGGTTCATCCTGTCTGGAAATATGGCGCCGTCAATCACAGCCGCCTTCCGGCTCATCTCACCGGCGTTGAAATATTTCCTCCCCGGGGCCCTTACCACTCCGTCGAGGTTTCCCCCCAGGCTCGAGGCGAACCTGTCGATCCCGAAAACCCCGGCGCGTATTTGCAGGAGGCGGTCGTAATAGTCGGTAAATCCCTCGGCGAACCAGAGCTCGGCGGACATGTTCGACCGCTCAAAGTTGAACGGCTGCAGTGAGCGGGGCCTGATCCGCTCGACGTTCCAGGAGTGGAAGAATTCGTGGGCGACGGTCCCGAGGAGGCCGACGGCGTTTGTTCTCAGGGGCCTGGTCGAGAGGATGAACGTGGAGTTCCGGTGTTCCATCCCGTCCCCGCCGATCCAGGGGAGGTAATCGGCGATAAACGTATACTCCCCGTAATCGTATCGGGGGAATTCGCCGAAGACCGTCCATTCTTCCTCGA
>DATEDB010000168.1:0-3983 GCA_035286625.1 Bacteroidota bacterium | reverse complement strand
CGGTGTTCGAGGACCGCACGATCCGGCACACCGCGGTGATCCCGGTGGCGGGGAACCAGGTGACCAGCGACATTCGGAAGGGGCTGGGCATCCTGACCGAGCAGGCGGAAAAACTGAAGTGCCTGTACGGTTTCGCGCTTGCCTCCGCCGTGGTGGACGACGGGGCGATCGTCATCCCCGGGATCGGGGGAAGGCCCCCGCTGGAGATCGACAAGCAATTGCTGGCGCAGATCATCCAGCCGAGGATGGAGGAAATTTTCGAGATTGCGGCCCTCGAGATCAAGAGGTCCGGGTACTCGCGCCACCTTTCGGCCGGGGTGGTGCTGACCGGCGGCGGGGCGCTGATAAAGGGGGTGGCGCCGCTCGCTCAGGAAATCCTGGGCATGCCGGTCAAAATCGGCATCCCCGGGGGATTCTATGCCGGGCTGGTGAGGGAAATCGAAAACCCCATCTACTCGACCTGCGTTGGGCTGGTGCTCCACGGCCTGACCAACCGGGAGGCCACGGCATACCAGATGGAACATGAGAAGGTCCAGAACGGCTCGGTCAAGAAGATCTTCACGAAAATGAAAAGCTGGTTCGACGAATTATAAAACATCACACAACGGAATTATCAGTACATAAACCACACACCACCAACAATTTTTATAAGGAGATACGATAGTGATAGAACTCGATAATTACTTCGACCACGGAGCGAAGATCCGCGTTGCGGGGGTGGGCGGCGGCGGAGGCAACGCCATCACGAGTATGATCGACAAGAAGCTCCAGGGAGTGGACTTCTTCGCGATCAACACCGACATGCAGGCCCTCGAACGGAACAAGGCGCCGAACAAGGTCCAGATCGGGAAGAACCTCACCCGCGGCCTCGGGGCAGGGGCGGATCCTTCCATCGGGCAGAGGGCGGTGGAGGAGGATCGCGACGAGATCGCCCGGTCTCTGACCGGAAGCGACATGGTCTTCATCACCGCGGGCATGGGGGGCGGCACCGGGACCGGCGGCGCGCCGGTGGTGGCGAACATCGCCAAGAGCATGGGCGCCCTGGTGGTGGGCATCGTCTCGAAGCCGTTCACCTGCGAGGGGAAGAAGCGGATGGGGCAGGCCGAAGCCGGCATCGAGGAGATGAAAAAACAGGTGGACACCCTGATCGTCATCCCCAACCAGAAGCTGCTGTCGATCGTGGAGCGGAACACGCCGTTGCAGGACGCCTTCGACAGGGCGAACGACGTGCTCTACAACGCGACGCGGGGGATTTCGGAACTCATCACCGTATCAGGCCTGATCAACGTCGACTTCGCCGACGTCCGGACCGTCATGCGTGAGATGGGCGACGCGATCATGGGTTCGGGCGTGGCCGGCGGCGAGAACCGCGCCGTCGAAGCAGCCCACTCCGCCATCTCCAGCCCATTGCTGGAGGGTATCTCCATCAACGGGGCGCTGGGCGTGCTGGTCAATGTGACCGGAGGTCCGACGATGTCGCTGGTGGAAGTGGATGAGGCCGTGAGCGTGATCCACGAGGCCGCCGGAGAAGAGGCGAACGTCATCATGGGCGCCGTCATCGACGAGAACATGGGCGACGACATGATGGTGACCGTCATTGCGACCGGCTTCAATAAAAAGGGCCTGGGCGCGGTGCGCATGGCGAAACAGGCCGCAAAGATCGAACGGATCCCCGTCGGCATGAATGAGATCAAATCGTACGACGAACCCGCCTACATCAGGAAGGGCATCGACATCACGATCAACCCGTACCGGTCGGAGGCCGCGCAGGCCCCCGGAACGGCCGAACGCCCTGAAGAGGAAAAGCCGGCGTTCCTGCGTAAAATTATGGATTGAACTCCGAACCGGCGTAATTCGCAACAAGAAACAGATAACTCACGTACTCTCTATAGTATTCACTATCGTATTGGGATCGAGCCGGGATAGCGTCCGATTCGAGCGGGCGCCATCCTGGCCGGTTTCTCAGCGGAGGGTAGGAGACAATGAAGACCATCATCACTGCGGCTCTATTCGCTCTTCTGGCGGACCTCCCCGTCGCGGCACAGGATGGCCCGGCGGTCCCGCAAAACCCGTACGCACCGGGCGGTGCCGAGGGCATCATCGTCAACACCTCATGGGTTTCAAAGCGCCTCATCGATCCGTCCCTCGTCCTTCTCCACGTGGGAGACCGCGGTGAATACGACAGCCTGCACCTCCCCGGCGCACGGTTCATCTCCACCAGGGAAATCTCTGCGCCCAGCCCCGAAGGGTCGCTCTCACTCGAACTCCCGGCGGTCGAATTCCTCGATTCGGTTTTCGAAGCGAAGGGGGTTTCAGACCGTTCCACCATCGTCATCTACCCTGGAAACGACTGGTTCACACCGTCGGCCCGCGTCTGGCTCACGCTGGACTACCTCGGTTTCAGCGACCACGTCCATCTGATGGACGGCGGCATGACCGCGTGGAAAGCGGAAGGCAAACCGCTCACCGCAGAAATTCCGGCCCTGACCCCGGGGTCATTCACGCCGCATCCGCGCAACGACGTCGTCGTGTCCAAATCATGGGTGTACGGGAAGCTGAAGGACCCGAAAGTCGCCCTCATCGACGCCCGTAACCCCGTGTATTATACCGGTCAGGATACGGGCAACGCCTCACGCCCCGGACACATCCCGGGGGCGAAAAACCTCCCGTTCGATAGCATGGTCGACTCCACGAACCACTTCAGGGCGAAATCGGAGATCATTGATCTTTTTAAAACGGCCGGAATGGACAGGGGTAAAACCGCCGTTTCGTACTGCCACATCGGGCAGCAGGCGAGTCTCCTGTATGTGATGGCCCGGGTTTCCGGTTTCGAGGTGCGCATGTACGACGGGTCGATGCAGGAATGGACGGCCGATCCGGACATGCCGGTCGTTGTAGAGAAAAAATAGCCGGGGCCGCGCAGGCCCGCCCCGCCCCGCCCCGCACGGCATTCCCCGTTCATCCCCCCTCCCGTATTTGCTTCTTCCCGGGGCAATCTTTACGTTAAATCATGCGTTCACGCGTCATAGCGCTCTTTCTCCTGATCTTCATCCTCGCCCACGCCATCGCGGAATCCCAAGCGCCGCGCCTCACGAGCGCGTTCAAAATCGCGAGGTTAAAATACTCAGGCGGCGGGGACTGGTACAACGACCCGCAGGAGGAAGTCAACCTCCTGAAGTTCATCGGGGCGAACAGCCCGGTGGACGTCGAACCCGGATACGAGTTCGTGGAGGCGACGAGCGAAAAGTTTTTCAGTTACCCGTTTGTGTTTGTTACCGGACACGGCAACATGAAGTTCAACGACGCCGAGGTCGAAAGGATCAGGACCTACCTCGAAAACGGCGGGTTCATGTACGCCGACGACGACTACGGCATGGACAAGGCCTTCCGCCGGGAGATCAGGAAAATCTTCCCCGACCGGCAGCTCGTCGAACTGCCCTTCTCCTTCGGACTCTATCACTGCTTCTACGACTTCCCGGGCGGACCCCCCAAGACACACGAACATGACGGGAAGACCCCAAGGGGATACGGCCTGTTCCACAATGGCCGCCTGGTCGTCTATTACACGTACGAATCCAACCCGAGCGACGCCTGGAATGACACCGAGGTCCACGGCGATCCCCCCGCGAAAAGGGGGGAAGCCCTCCGGTTCGGAACCAACATCGTCGTCTGGGCGTTGACGCATTAAATGAGCGTACCCACCGGTCCATACCAGGAAATCCTGAGGCGGCTGAAGGCCGTCGTGCGCAGGCAAAACCTCTTCGATCTGTACAGGGGGATGCTGGCCTCGCTCGCGACGCTGGTGGCCCTCCTGCTGGCGGCGACCGTCGTCGAACGGATTTTCCTCCCCGACGGCGCGGCCAGGTTCTGGATCTTCGTGGCCATCGTCGCGCCCGCGACGGCCGCCTGCGGATGGTTCATCGGCCGTCCGCTCGCCCGGATCGCCGGGCTTGTCCGCGCACCGGGAGCGCTCGAGGTGGCGG
>DATEDB010000167.1:0-2073 GCA_035286625.1 Bacteroidota bacterium | reverse complement strand
ATCCGTGCCGACATCGAGAACCAGGGGTGGGACGCCACCCGCACGACCGAAGACGTGGAGATGCGGCTGGACACGCTCTGCCTGATTCCCGAAGAGAAGCGCTTCTTCCTCGTGTGGCGCGGTTCCCTCCCGGTTCGCAACCTCGGCGCACTGGAGATCCGGGAAGTCTCGATCCAGGGATGAATCCCCCGAAAGGATGACCTTATGCCAAAGACGATCTGGTTGACGTCCCTCGGTCGGTCCGAGGAGAACGTGAAGAAGGTGATCTCCCTCATGAAGCCGTACGGTGTCCCGGTCCAGGGGCATTTCTGGGTGGACGACCTCCCGAAGATCGCCTGGATGGCCCCCCGCGAGGAGATGATCAAGCCGGACGTGGCGGTCTGGGTCATCCTTGCCACGGCGGAGACGCTCGCTTCCCCTTCCGTGCGGCGCGGTCTTTCCCTCCTTGCGATCACCGTGCAGGCGAAGAAGGGCCTTTCGTTCCCCATCGTCCTGCTCGCGGAGGGAGGGGGGGCACCACCCGCTCCGCCGTTTCCCACGCCGCTATCGGGAACCGAACTCCTTTCCGCTTCCGACCCCGGGCTGGCGGCGAAGATCGTCGCGATGGTCCATACGCCCCGCACGGATCCGGCGTCGGAGTACAGGATCGACGTCTACGGGAACACGCACATCGGCCTCTGGTTCGAGGTGGGCCCGCGGCAGGGCCGATGGGACGGGGCGATGTTCGGCGTGGCGGGGAGCGAGATCCTCTTCCACGGGACCGGGCCGATGGAGATGCTCCCCGCGCAATGCACGATGGAATGGCCGGTCAAGGGGATGAAGCTCTCTTTCGGCGAGCGGGAGTACACGGCGTGGGGGGTACGGAACGGGTTCGAATCCCGCGCATCGTATTTCGTAAAGGTCAAGGAGTGCCCGGAATCGGTTCTCTTCGGTCCCTTCCCGTCGGAGGGAGAGGCGGCGGACTTCTACGTGGTCGGGCTAACCTGACGAACGTGAAGAGGAAATTGTATTGGCGACCCAATTATGATATTCCAGTAGGGAAATTCGACCTACGGAAGGACGACCGATGAACCCGGATGCGATCGCCCGGAAGAACCTCGACAACGCCGAGTTCGTGCAGCTTCGCCGCGCGACCGACAAGCTCGCTTCTTTCCTGAACAAGCGCCTGTCGGGTCACCTCGAGGTCCTCAAATCCCTCTTCATCGTGCGTGCGCTCCTCGGTTCGTATGTCAAAAGCGCCTCGATGGAGGATGTCCCCGTGTCGGACAAGGCGTTCGCCGACCTGCAGGAGCGGTACGCGGCGGTCTGCGAGAAGCCGTTCGGCCTCCCGAGAAAGCTCCAGACGCCCCTTTCGCCGATAGCGACCCAGCTCGACGCGTCGCCGTTCCAGTATTCGCTGGCGATCCCGGGGGAGGCGAAGCCGATCGTCGTCTCCTCCCCGACCCGCTGGGTCCTCTCGTATCGTGGGGAGTGCCCGCTCACGCGACTGCGGTCGATGGTGGCGGGAACCGAAACCCGCGTCCCCGACGAGATGCGGCAAGGGCTCGTCAACCACATCGCGCTGGTCGTCTTCCTGAAATATTTCCCCGCGGTGGGGCAGCTGCTCTCGGACCTGCGGTACCGGGTCGAAGTCGGAACCCTCCCCGATCTCGGGGGGCTTCCGGTGGTGATCCTCACCGCGCCGCTTTCCACGTTCCTGCCGGCGAACGATTTCATCCTGCAGGTCACCCAGCTCTCCGGGATCGCGGCGTTCCAGGAGATCATCGACAGCGAGGCGATCGACCAGATTCCCGATCTCCTGAAGGATTCGCTCCGCGGTCTACTCTCCTGATCACACCGTAGGGAAGAAGGGGAATATGTCCAATTTCCAGCCCACCCGTTTCGGAAAGTATCTCCTGGTCGAAAAACTCGCCACCGGCGGGATGGCCCAGCTGTACCGGGCGAAGATCATCGGCGTCGAGGGGTTCGAGAAGTTCATCGCCATCAAGCAGATCCTTCCCCACCTCGCGCACGAGGAGGAGCTCATCACCTCCTTCATCGACGAGGCGAAGCTGGCCGCCCTCCTGAATCACC
>DATEDB010000166.1:0-2524 GCA_035286625.1 Bacteroidota bacterium | reverse complement strand
GGAGATGTTCTCCCGGGCCACGGACTGGAGGTCCGAAGAATTCGTCGCGAAGAGGATCCCCGAATCGAACGTGATCTTGATCCCCTCCCCGATGCGCTCGATTTTCGCCCCCTCGATGTCACGCTGCATTTCCTCCGCCTGGCGGTCCATGTAATTCCCGATGAGCGCCCCGGCCGTACCGCCGATCGCCGCCCCGATGATCACGCCCGCCGCGGTGTTGCCCGCCTTGTTCCCGATGATCCCGCCGATGACGCCGCCTGCCGCCGCCCCGATGGCGCCGCCCTTGACCGTCTTGCTGGCCCCGCAGCCGTTGATGACCGGCATGGCCGCCACCGCCACCGCCGCCGCCAGGATACACGTGAGTACATTCTTACGCATGGTTGTTCCTCCGTTGAAAAAAAATTCCATTCAGCCGATTTTATCGGTAAGATAGGAAAGAAGTTTTTGACTCGCAACACGTTCCTGTGCCATCGAATCGCGCTCCCTGACGGTCACCGTCTGGTCCTGAAGCGTCCGGGTATCAACCGTGATGCAGAAAGGCGTCCCGATCTCGTCCTGCCGCCGGTATCGTCTCCCGACGGCCCCGCTGTCGTCGTAGAATGTCTGCAGCCGGCCCCGGAGCTCTTCCTCGATCCGCGTCGCGGCCTCGGGCATGCCGTCCCGGTTCACCAGGGGAAACACAGCGACCTTCACGGGTGCAAGGCGGGGATGGAATTTCATCACCACCCGGGTTTCGCTTCCTCCCTCCGCCGTGGGGGCCTCCTCTTCGTGGTAGGCGTCTACGAGGAAGGCCATGAACGAGCGGCTCGCCCCGGCAGAGGTTTCGATGATGTACGGAGTAAATTTTTCCTTCGAGGCCTCGTCGAAATATTTCATGCCCTTGCCGGAGAACTGTTCGTGCCGGGAGAGGTCGAAGTCCGTACGGTTGTGAACGCCTTCGATCTCACCCCACCCGAAGGGGAAGCGGTATTCGATGTCGTAGGCGTCCTTCGCGTAGTGGGCCAGTTTGCCGGGCTCGTGCCGGTGCCAGCGCAGGGTTTCGGGGGTCATCCCGAGGCCGGTGAACCACTTCATCCTCTCGTTGCGCCAGTATTCGAACCACCCGTCGTCGGTCCCCGGCCTGACGAAAAACTGCATTTCCATCTGTTCGAACTCGCGGGTCCGGAAAAGGAAGTTCTTGGTGTTGATCTCGTTGCGGAAGGCCTTGCCGATCTGGGCGATCCCGAACGGGATCTTCTGCCTGCTGCCGGACTGGACGTTCAAAAAGTTCACGAAGATGCCCTGGGCGGTCTCGGGGCGGAGATAGACGACGTTCCCCGATTCCTCCACAGGCCCGATGAACGTCTTGAACATGAGGTTGAATTTTCTCGCCCCGGTGAAGGTTTCCCTGTTCCCGCAGTTCGGGCAACTCAGCAGCCGGAGGACCGACGAGGGGTCGGCCTCCGCCCGGGAGGTGAACTCCGCCGCGACGGCGTCGTCGACCAGCTGGCCAGCGAATTTTTCGGGATCGATCCCCCTCAGGATCTCCTTCTGTTTCTTGATTGACGTTTCCTCGAAGAGAATGTCCAGCCTGAACCTGGCCTTGCACTGCCTGCAGTCCACCATCGGGTCGGTGAAGTTCTCGACGTGTCCGGAGGCCTCCCAGACCCGGGGGTGCATCAGGATGGCCGCATCGATGCCCTCGACGTCGCTGCGGCGGGTCATCTCGTTCCACCAGGAGTTCTTGATGTTTCTGAGGAGTTCAACGCCCAGCGGGCCGTAATCCCACGCCCCGTTCAATCCCCCGTAAATTTCGCTTGACTGGAAGACAAAACCCCGCCGTTTGCAGAGAGAAACGATTTTTTCCATGATGGCCTGTTGAGCGGCCGCCTGTTTTGCCATACGATCGCGTGATGTGATGTGTGAGTACCCGACGCCGGGAACGTCCCGCAGTGTCCGGTCGCTGGGGATGCCGCCCCGGGGGTCCTCCGAACCCGGTTTCAGCGTGTTAATATATAAAATCCCGGGATTATGTGGAGGTCTGACCCTGTGCCGGCGATCGGCCGGCAGCGCGGGGGTTGACCCTCAGGATGATGGTATGAATGACCGCCCCCCCGAGTTCGAGGTGGATAGTCACCGTGTTGAGGCGGAGATTTTCCGAGGCCACGGCGCGGGCGCCGTAGCGGTGCGCCATCCGGCTGAGCGCCGCGTTCACCATGACCGGGACGATGTCCGGACCCACCCTCACCCTGCGTTCTGTCCGGGTGTACCCCGTCTCCCCGGGGCCGGCGGAACGTTTCCTGATGTCGCGGTCCGGGATGCCGAAGGAGGCCAGGACGGAATCGATGCCCCCGTCGATGGAGACTGCGGCGCGGATGCCTGCGGCGGCCGGGGGTTCGTCTCCCCCGGCGGGACCGTCACGGGGACCTGCAAGAAACAGGGCCAGCGCGCCGAGCGCGAGCAGAAGCGAGGCGACGATCCGTATAATCGCCGCGGTGCGCGGGTCGGTCATGTCCGGGCGAAGACGGGTTTTCGTTTTTCCAGA
>DATEDB010000165.1:0-6177 GCA_035286625.1 Bacteroidota bacterium | reverse complement strand
TGACCAGAAGTACGCGTTGTACCTCAGGAAACTGAAGTATCCATTGAGCAGCCGGTAGCCCGCCAGCAGCGCGGAGAACCCGCTCGTGTTGGTCCCGATTCCATCTTCCAGGCCCTGCCGTAAGGCCTTCAGGGCATTGCCGTCTCCCCGCACAGAGGAAATCAACTCCGTGAAACCTCCCTGCGTGGGCACGTGCCAGCCGGGAGGGCAGATCCCCTGCGCGCCTTCAGCCGTGGAAAACTGCATCGCTTCATTCCACTGATACAGTCCGCCATAATAGAGACAGTTCACCACTTCGTCATTGAAACAGTATTTTTCAGTCAGGCCGTTATCTTCCTGGGGGACCCCGCCCTCGACCCACTCGCCGATGTCCAGATTTTCCCGGAACCAGCACTGCTCGCCGATCTGGACGGTGTGGTACGTTCTTCCGCCGTAGGCGAGCGTCGCAAGTCCCGGACAGGGGACGTTTCTCGCCATCATGTGCAGGCGCCCCGCCCTGTTCGCCCTCACCCAGTATCCATATCCCGGCTGGAGGGTGTCCGTCTGCGCGTACCCCGAGCCCGGAACGTATCGGAAAAATTTCGATCCGACGATTCCCGGCGGTTCCGTCACGATGAGATTCACGGCCACGGGCGTCGTGAGCCCTCCAATGAGATTCCACCCCGCCCGGAGGTTGAGAGAATCGATAAACATTCCTCCGCCGGCAACGGGTATGGTGTCGGCCGAGGCGAACTTCATCCAGAAACCCAGACCCTTTTTCAATGTGTCGAGGGATGCATATCCGCCGTTGAAAATGATGGCATTCGAGATGGCATCGGGGAAGACAGTCCCGCTGGCGCCATCGGCCACCTGCACGGGGAGGGAAAGCAGATTCCACCCCGCGGACACGTTTACCGTATAGGTGATCGTACCGCCGCCGGCGGACCTGGCAGACGGGCAGACAAAAAAGACTAAAAGGAGTGCCAGACGCGAAGGCATCGTGCCATTATCAGTATATTATTCGGGGTAAGGACGGCCGGGGCTGAAGGCAGGGTCCATGGTCCCTGTTCACCGGGAGATGATAGGCGTATATAGTCAATCCCGTTTTCGGAATCAAGGCCGTCAGGGGACGTAAACCGCTGATCCGGCCGGAACCCCGGTATTCAGTAAAAAAAGGGCGGCCCGCGATGCTTCGGCGCCGGTCGCCCTGCGCTCATCTTCCTGACGGGGGGCGGGCGGACTACCTGTTAGGGAAGGTTTCCCCCGTCGTCATCGTCATCCTTATCCTTGCCCTTGTCCGAATCCTCATCCTCGTCGTCGTCCCTGTCTTTCTTCTCTTTCCATATCATTTTCTTTTCCATTTTCCCATGCATGCGCATCATATCCTCCCGGTCCATCTTGCCGTGCATCTCTTTCATCTCCATCCTGCCCATTTTGCAGCAGCTTCCGCCCGGGCGGCAGCCCATGCCCGCGCGGCTGCCGGCACGGCTTTTTTTGATGATGATCTTCATGGGAGCGCCGCCGGTGTCGGAGCGGAGCATGCCGGCCCTGTCTTTGTCCATGCGGAGGACTTCGACGGTCATGTCCTCCTGCATGTCGGCGTTGTCATCATCGTCTTCCCCGATGATCGCCGTAATCTCGTTGCCGTCATCGTCGATCCACGAAACTTTCTCGCCTGTCGGGTCGACGGCGTGATCGGTGACCGTCGTGTCACCGTTTTCGATCGAGAGGATGCGGACGACGTATTTCTTATGATCACTCGCCCGGTCATCCTTCGACTGTGCCAGGGCCCGTGAGGCGGTCAGGCCGGCGGATGCCGCCAGGAATAGCGCGAGGCATATGGACATAAAGTATCGCATCATTTTGGATTCCTTTGTGGTGGTCGGGTATGGTGGATTGCGGTATTCATTTTATCGTCTGTTTATTTTTTCAGTTTATCGGAAAAAATCTTCCTGAACTCTTCAACCTTGGGCTGGATCACGAGCCTGCAATACGGTTGATCCGGATTGGACGAGTAATAGTCCTGGTGGTAGACTTCCGCACTGTAAAATGCCTGGAACGGGACGATTTCGGTGACGATGGGAGCGTTGTAGATCCCCGCGTCCCCGAGTTTCCTCCTGTAATGTTCCGCGAGGTTTTTCTGTTCATCACTGTGATAAAAAATCACCGAGCGGTACTGCGTCCCGACGTCGTTGCCCTGCCGGTCTTTCGTGGTCGGGTCGTGCGTTTTCCAGAATATTTTCAGCAGGTCCGCGTATGAGACTTTCTTCGGGTCGAAGGTGATCTGGCAGGCCTCGGCGTGGCCCGTCGCCCCGGTGCTGACCGCTCCATAATTCGGATCGGGCCGGGCGCCGCCCGAATAGCCGGAGACCACCGACTCCACCCCGTCCACTTCCTGGAACACGGCTTCAACGCACCAGAAACAACCCGCGCCGAACGTCGCTGTATCCATACCTTTCTTCTTTAGAGCGGTATCCGCCGGGCGCACGTCATCGGGATCGCTTCCGTCGGGATTATTTCGGGAGGCCGTTTTTGGAGACGTCGGTCATGACCGAAGCGAAACGGTCAAGCTCCTTCAGCGTCGTGTAGACATTCGGCGTTACCCGCAGGCCCTGGAACTCGTCGTGCACGATCCCGACGGTGAAGATCCTGTGCCTGCCCATCAGGTAGCTCTGGAGCGCGCCCGTTTCGATCCCCTCGATCTGCACGTTGGCGATTGCGCACGACTGCTTTCCGTCGAGCGCGGTGTTGAACCGGACGTTCGGAAGGTCCTTCAGCTGGTTCGCCCAGTAGTTCGTCAGGTACCGCAGGCGGGCTTCTTTCCTCTTCGCCCCGATGCCGTTATGAAACAGGATCGCCTCCCCGATGGCCAGCTTCATCGCGGCGGAATGCGTCCCGATCTCCTCGTACTTGCGGATGTCGGAGGCCTGCGTCCTGTCGGCGGCCATCAGGGGCCAGATTTTATCGATCCTGTCCCGTTTAATATAGAGTAACCCCGTGCCCTTCGGCGCGAGGAGCCACTTGTGGAGACTCGTGCCGAAATAATCGCAGCCGAGGTCGGCCTGTTTGAACTCGAAGTGGGCGAACGAGTGCGCCCCGTCGACGATCGTCTCGATCCCCTTCGCGCGGGCCAGCTCGCAGACCGCCTTCACCGGTGTGATCTGGCCGGTGATGTTGATGACATGCGATATTAATATCAGCCGGGTTTTCGGGGTGATGCCCTTCTCGAACGCCTCGGCGATCGCCATCGGGTCCTTCGGCGCGATCGGCACCTGCACCAGTTTCAGCGTGAGCTTTTCCCGCTGCTCCCTCTGCCGCAGCGTCGTGAGCATCCTCGGGTAGTCCTGGGTGGTGGTGAGGATTTCGTCCCCGGGTTTGAAGTCCATCCCCATGAGAAGTATTTCCAGCGACTCCGACGCGTTTCTGGTGATGGCGATTTCCTCGCGGTCACAGCCGAAGATATCGGCCAGGCCCGTGCGCACGGTCTCCGCCTGCGGCTCCAGGACCTGCCACATCGTATACGCCGGGAGGTCCTCCTGCTCCCAGGTGTACCGGACGAACGCCTCGGTGACGATCCTGGGCGAGGGGCAGACCCCGCCGTTGTTGAGGTTGACGATCCCGCGGGTCACGGTGAACGCCCGCTGGATCTCGTACCAGAAATCCTCGTTCATCGCGATATCGTCGGGAGTGAGGCCTTCCACGCTGCGTGTTGCGGCGTTGAGTTGTTCGAGCCAGCCCGCCACGGCGACGGAGCTGAGAGCGGCCAGTCCGACTCCCTTGCCGACCTTTGAAAGGAACAGACGGCGGTCTATCGGGTCTGCGAACGGCGAAAGAATTTTCATGGGGGCCTCGTCTGATAGAATTGTTCGGGAAATCGGTCTGAGTGAGCCGGGGATGAGGGTACGGCGGTTAACATAGAGAAATTCAGCGGCAGAGTCAATGTGAGATTTTCTCGATCGCCTCGGTGCATCGGGCCCACTCCCGGTACACCTTCTCCAGCCGGGGCCGGGCGGCCTGGTACTCCAGGGCCAGCGATTTCGCCTCCCCGGGGTTCTGATAGGATTCGGATTTGGCCATATTCGATTCCAGCTCGCTGATGCGGGCCTCCAGCGATGAAATCTCCCTCTCGCACGCGGCGAGCCTGTCCTTCCACGGCTTCAGCTCCCCGTATAGTTTTTGCCGTTTTTCGGCCTCGATCCGTTTGCGCTCCCTGCCTCCGGCTGCCCCGCCTGCCGGTTCCGCCGTGGGGGCGGACAGATCGGTTTTTTCACCCACGGTGCCGGTCCGGACGGTTCGGCGCGCCCGGGCTTCGCCGCCAGGGCGGCCTCCTCGTCTTTTTTCTGCAGGTATTCCGAGACGTTTCCGAGGAAGGTCCTCACCCGGCCCGGTGTAAATTCGAGGACCTTCATCACCAGCGGGTCCAGGAATGCCCTGTCGTGCGAGACGACGACGATCGTTCCTTCGTACTCCTTCAGGGCGTTCAGGAGCACGGTCTTCGATTTCATGTCCAGGTGGTTGGTCGGTTCGTCCATGATCAACAAATTGGCCGGGCGCAGCAGCATCCTGGCCAGCGCCAGGCGGCTCTTCTCGCCGCCGGAGAGTGCCGAGACCTTCTTGAACACGTCGTCTCCATGGAAGAGAAACGACCCGAGGATGGTGCGGAGCTTCGACCGGATTTCGCCGGGGGCCACCTCGTCCACGGTCTCCAGGACCTCGCGCTCCGGGTCGAGCTCCTCGGCCTGGTGCTGCCCGAAGTACGACAGAATGGCGTTATACCCCCCGGTACGCGATCCCCCGTCCACAGGTTCGATCCCCGCCAGGATCCTGGTGAAGGTGGATTTCCCGGCGCCGTTGGGTCCGACCACCGCGATCCTCTCGCCCCGTTCGATCTGACAGTCCAAACCGTCGAAGACGGTCAGCGGTCCGTAGCGTTTTATGATCTTGCGGAGTTCGATGACCACCGCCCCGCTCGGGACCGGCTTCGGAAAATGGAACGCGATCTCCTCCTCATCGTCCTCCACCTCGGCGAACTCGATTTTATCGAGCATCTTGATGCGGCTCTGGACCTGCCGGGCCTTGGTGGCCTTGTACCGGAACCGCTCGATGAACTTCTGCGTCTGCTCGACCTGTTTCTGCTGGTTTTTCAGCGTGTTGGCGGCCTGCTCCCTGCGGAGCTCCCTCTCGGTTTCATAAAAAGAATAATTCCCCGCGTAGACGCTGAGCCGCCCCGGCGCCAGGGCGAGCGTTTTCTTCGTGAGGTTGTCCAGGAAGGTCCGGTCGTGGGAGACCAGGATCACCGCGCCGTTGTAGCTGCGCAGGTACTCTTCGAACCACCGCAGCGAATCGAGGTCCAGGTGGTTGGTGGGTTCGTCCAATAGAAGCAGCGATGGTTCCTTCAGGAGCAGTTTCGCCAGGACGATCCTCATCTGCCATCCGCCGGAGAATTCCGCGCAGCCGCGCCCGAAGTCGTCAGTCGAAAACCCCAGCCCCATCAGCACGCGTTCCACCTTCGACTCCATGCTGAACGCGTCCAGGTCCTCCAGCTTGTGCTGCAGTTCCCCGTACACCTCCAGGACGTCCGCGTATTCTTCGGTCGTATGGTCGAGGGTCTCCAGGCTCTGCTGGGCTTCGTCCATTTCCGCCCGGACCTCCATCACGTCCTCGAAGGCCGTCTGTGCTTCGCCGGTGAGGGACTTCCCGCTGGCGATGACCCCGTCCTGCGGGAGGTACCCCACGGTGACGTACCGCGCCTTCGAGACCCGGCCCGATGTGGCTTCGCCCAGCCCGGCGATGATTTTCAGTAAAGTGGACTTGCCCGACCCGTTGGACCCCACCAGCCCGAGGCGGTCATGCGGTCCGACAGTGTGCGAGACGTCATCAAAGAGAACGCGCTCGCCGTAGCTCATCGTGATATGTTCGAGGGAGAGCAATCAGGCGAACCGCTCGGGGCGCAGGAGCGTGCAATCGACCGAAGGCGTCCGTCCCGTCACGATCTCCGAGACGAGTTTCCCGGTCACCGGCGAGAGAGTGATGCCGAGCATGGCGTGCCCCGCGGCTGTCACGAGGTTTTTGAATTTCCGCGTGCGCCCCACATAGGGCAACCCGTCGGGGGAACAGGGCCGCAGGCCCGCCCAGACGTCGTCTTCGGTGAACGACGGGACGGTTACATCCTTGAGATACACCGGCACGGCGTCCGCG
>DATEDB010000164.1:0-12191 GCA_035286625.1 Bacteroidota bacterium | reverse complement strand
CCGATCTCCCCGCGGAAGTCCCAATGAACGGACCGCTCGCGAGTACCGTGAGTGCCGGAATCATGCCCGCTCCCTCTCATGATTATGGCGCCCTGACCTGCTCCGACTCCTACTGCCACGGAAACTGGCGTTCGGAGAGGGCCACCTCACCGTACTCGTTCGCCTATACAGATTCGTTCATGATCGGCGCAAACGCCATACCGGTCTGGACGGGCGGATCGGCGGAGGCGGCATGCGGCACCTGCCACGGACTTCCGCCCGCGGGACATATACCGGTGTCGATCGCCATCTGTGGAGATTGTCACCTCGGTGTGGTGGATGCCGACGGTAAGATCGCCGACAAAACACTCCACATCAACGGTAAAATCAATGTCTTCGAGAGCGAGAGGAGCTTCTAACCGGGACGACCGGACATCCCCCGAAACGCGCGCACAGGCGGGGAAGGATTCTCACATGTGAAAGCGACCCTCCGGAGGGTTTTTCACAGTTGAAAAAAGGTCTCATTCCGGCCTTATCGGGTCTTCCGGAAAGCCGTCGTGACGCAGAACGACGGCTTTTTTCGTTTATCACTCCCCCCGGGGGGCTGGCACGACCATTGCACCTCTTCCTTTAGAGGAAGACCCGTGAGCCGTCCTTCGAAAAATATCTCAACCATCCCCGGAAACGGAGGAACCGCCGTGGGATTCACCGATCCCCTTCTATATTTAGAACACGAGCGCGCCATAACCCTCGGCCACGTACGCGAACTGGAAGAGGCCGCACGCTCGATCACCGAGAAAGGTTTCACGGCCCGCTCCTTCGAATCGATCTCCAGGGTCGGGGCGTTGCTGGGGGACATGTTTCAAAAACACGAGAGTCTCGAGGAACAACATCTTTTTCCCAGGCTCCGTAAAATCAACCCGGGGATGGTCAGGGCCTTCAGCGAGGAACACCGGGCGATGCGCCGGCTGTTCGACAGCCTGCAGTCGCTTGTCCGGGACATCGAAGGAGGCAGGATCCACGGGACGTCGGTGGGAGACCTCCTGCGGACGATCCGGGATATCGTCACGCTCCTGCGAAGGCATGTCATACACGAAGGGGACGTACTCGCCCCGCTGGTCAGGCGGGGCACCGGCGGTACGGTATCCGGGAACGCCGGGGATGTCATCGACCCGACTGATAAATGAATCAAACAAGCACAGATAACCGGAGAATCACCATGGCACCGCAAAAACTGGAAGAGAATGCTCCCGGCAGGTACTACGTCACTGCCGACTGCAACGGCTGCGGACTCTGTTTCGCCTACGCGCTGCAGAATTTCATGTACGCGGGAGATTCGTCTTATTATTACGTGATCCAGCAGCCGGCCGACCATCGCGAGGAAGACGACATCCTCAAGGCGATCTCGGTCTGTCCGATGGACTGCATTAAAAACGACGGGGAACCCGTCAACCCCGCCTGAGAGCGGATCCATGAGCGATTTCTCCGGCATGGAAGCTGAGGACCTGCCCCGGCGCAAGTTCAGGCTCTACGTCGTCAACACCGGATCGACGTCGACGAAGCTGGGGATTTTCGAGAATAACACGTTCCCCTTCCGGGAAGTCATCCGGCATCCCGCCGAACAACTGGCGGCATGGGGTACCGTAGCAGGCCAGTACGAGTACAGGCTCGGGCTCGCCCGGTCCTGGTTCGGTGAGCGGGCGCGGTCGTGCGACGCTGTCGTCGCCGCCGGCGGACTCTTTAAACCGGTCGGCGGGGGGACCTACCGGGTGAACGCCGCGATGCGCGAAGACGCCCGTTCGGACGCCAGGGAGGCGCATGCCTCCAACCTCGGCTGCCTCATAGCCGACAGCCTCGCATCGGATTATTCATGCCCTGCGTTCGTCGTCGACCCGGTATCGGTAGATGAATTCGAGCCGGTGGCGCGCTACTCGGGTCATCCGCTCATCCCCCGGTCCAGTCTTTCCCACGCGCTGAACATCCACGAGGCAGCCCGGCGGGCGGCGCGCGACCTGCAGATTCCTCCCGGAAGATCGTCCTTCGTCGTCGCCCACATGGGGGGCGGGATCTCGGTGGCTCCTGTACGCGGCGGACGCATTATCGATGTCAATGACGCCGCGAGCGAAGGGCCGTTTTCGCCCGAGCGCTCCGGGGGGTTGCCCCTCCAGCAGTTCATCGGGCTGTGCATGTCCGGGGAATACCGGGAGGAGGAACTCAGGCGGATGGTGATGGGGGCGGGCGGGCTGGTGGCCTACCTCGGCACCAACGACGCGGACGAAGTCGAAATGCGGATCGCGGGGGGTGACGTCCAAGCCGCCGAGGTGTATGGCGCGATGGGTTACCAGGTCGCGAAGGAAATCGGCGCGATGGCGACGGTCCTGGGCGGGATCATCGACGGGATCGTCCTCACCGGGGGCCTCTCATCTTCGGCGATGCTGACCAGATGGATCTCGCGTCGCGTCGGGTACATCGCGAGAATCCTGGTGTACGCGGGGGAAATGGAAATGGAAGCCCTGGCAGGCGGCGCGCTCCGCGTCCTCGGCGGTGAAGAAAAGGAAAAGGTCTACTGAATGTTGGGTGAATTTGCCGCACACCCGGATTCAGGGGGAGGCGACGGCGATCAGATCCGTTGAGTGTTCCGGGGAGTAGGGCCCCAGCGCCAGATCGCCATAAACGGCGGTATTCCTGAATTCAGATCGACGGAGGGCGTCGAGGAGGAGGTCCCGTGTGATGGGGCGAAGGGCGACGGATCCCGAACGGATCCGGTTGGTCTCCCGGCGCGGATCCCCTTGCAGTTCAGTAAGCGAAACGGTGAACGTGATCGTTTCCCTCCCGTACGAATATTTTCTCTCGAACACCGTGTCCCCCACCCTGCGCACATTAAGCACCTCGTCCCGCCTGGAGAGGATTCTTTCATAGTTCAACATCTGCAGAAAGAGCGTTCCCCCCGGCCGCACAACGGCGCCGAAATTCCTCAGAGTTTTCTCCAGCGTCGCGTCGTCGCGCAGGTGTGCGAGGGTGTTCCCGAGGCAGAAGACGCCGTCAAAGGGGCTCCGCATGATGCCGCCCGCCGGCCCACCGGCTGGTTCCCCCGACGGTCCCGCTTCCAACAACCCTTCCAGTTCTGTAAGCGGACACCGGAAGGCATGGATGGTTACACCCACGCGGGCAGCGTTTTCCTTCGCGAGCCTGACCATTTCCGGGGAAATGTCGATCGCCGTCACCTCCACGCCGGATAGCGCAAGTAGGATCGAGTGAAATCCCGTTCCGCAGCCCGCGTCGAGGGCCCGTCGGATGCCAAACCGCCGGGTTAACATTTCGAAGAGGGGTCTGTCCCTCACCATCCGGGAATCGAAATCCGTCATCCGGTCGTAATCGGGAGCGAGATCATCATAGAACCGGCGAACCTCATCAAGAGGGTCGCGTCCGCCCCGGTTCGATGGGTCGAACGGTCCGCTCCCGGCGAATTCTCCGTCAGCCGTTCCGCCCATATTCCGGCGTCTTTCCGCGGGCGTGTTCATAGAGGGGCGAATTGATGCCCCTGGAGCGGAAAAGATATTCTTCTTTCGCCATGTCGTTCAGCCAGCGCCCGGGGGAGTTATTTATTTTCGGCCGGGGGCCCGCGGCGGCGCTGTTGTACGAGATAAGGGGGAGCCGTTTACGCAGGGCGAAGGCGATGAAGGTCGTCATCGTGCAGAATTCCACCGAGGTGCGGTATTCGAACGATTTGTGTCCGGGTTGTGGCTGAGGTGTCGTGGTTTCCATGTCGTTGTCGTTTTATGGGAATGCACGTGCGACGGCTCCGACGGGCCGGTCATCTGTACCGTTGAAGGGCCTTCATGTAGTTGGCCCTCTCGAACGCCGCCGGGTCGGCCACGGATTTCTGGCTCATGCTTCCCTTCATCTGGGAGACGCTTACGTATTCGTGGTCGATCATCCATTGCCGGACCTCCGCGAGAACTTTCGCAATGTGACCGGGGCCGCGGCGAAGCAGGGCCGAACACATCATCGTCACGTCGGCGCCGGCCATGAGCATCTTGATGACGTCCTCGGCGGTGTGGATGCCGCTCGAGGCGGCGAGGCTGGCCTTGAGGCGCCCGTGGAGGATGGCGATCCAGCGCAGCGGCAACCGGATGGCCTGCGGCGTGCTCAGGATAACGTTCGGGAGGACCTCGAGTTCCTCGAGGTCGATATCGGGCTGGTAGAACCGGTTAAACAGCACCAGGCCGTTCACCCCCGCATGGTCCAGGCGGCGGGCCATGTTCGCCATCGAGCTGAAGTACGGGCTGAGTTTCATCGCGACCGGGATGGTCACGGCCCGCTTCACCGCGTGCAGAACCTCCGCGTAGCGGTCCTCCACCTCGGTCGCGGGGATCTCCAGGTCGGTCGAGATGTAATAGACGTTCAGTTCCAGGGCGTCCGCCCCCGCCTGCTGGATCTTCCGGGCGTAATCGATCCATCCGCCTGATGTGATGCCGTTGAGGCTGCCGATTACCGGGATCGAGAGGGATTCCTTCGCCTTCCTGACCAGTTCGACGTATTCTTCCGGCCCGAGGTTGTATTCGGCCACCTCGGGGAAGTACGTCAGGGACTCGGCGAAACACTCCGTGCCGTGGGAGAGGTAGTGGTTCAACTCGGCGGTGTCGTGCGCGATCTGTTCCTCGAACAGCGAGTACATGACCACGGCCGCGGCGCCGGAGTCCTCGAGGCGTTTCATGCTGTCGAGCGTGTGGGAGAGCGGGCCCGCCGATGGCACGATCGGATTTTTCAGTATCAGCCCGAGATAGGTTGTCGTGAGATCCATGGAAATAGAGGATAGAGGGTAGAGGTGATTGGTTAAGCGGATTCCGCCGGGACGACGGGCGGGTTAGCGCGGGCCATCTGTTCGAGGACCGCCCAGCGCGTGTCGATGTCTTCCTGGGCGAGACGCGCGAGTTCGCCGGCCGTCTCGGGATGGAGCTTCCGCAGCATGTTGTACCGTGTCTCCAGGTTTGCGAAATCGGTGAACGGGAGTTTCGGGGGTTTCGAATCGAGGTGGAAGGGGTTTTCCCCCTTCGCCATGAGCGCCGGGTTGTACCGGTAGAGCGGCCAGTACCCGCTCTCGGCGGCCACCTTCTGATTGGTCATCCCCTTCCCCATGTTGATGCCGTGCGCGATGCAGTGGCTGTAGGCGATGATGACCGACGGGCCGTCGAACGCCTCCGCTTCGAGGAAGGCCCTCACGGTCTGCGCGTCGTTCGCCCCCATCGCCACCTGCGCCACATACACGTTCCGGTAACTCATGGCGATCATGCCGAGGTCCTTCTTCGGGTTGGGTTTGCCGCCGGCTGCGAACTTGGCGACCGCGGAGCGCGGGGTCGCCTTGGACATCTGCCCCCCCGTGTTGGAGTACACCTCGGTGTCCAAAACGAGGATGTTCACGTTTTTCCCCGAGTTCAGAATGTGGTCCAGGCCGCCGAAACCGATGTCGTAGGCCCATCCGTCCCCGCCCATGATCCAGACGCTTTTTTCGACGAGGCTGTCGGCCAGACCGAGCAGTAGGACGGCCCCGGGTGTCGCGTTCCCCTTCAGTTTTTCCCTCAGCTCTTCGACGCGCAGCCGCTGATCGTAAATGCCCGCCTCGTCGGACTGGTCCGCCGCCAGGATACCGGCGGCGAGTTCCGACCCGATACCGGCGGACAGGCTTTCCACCAGTTCGCGGGCCATTGCGGCGTGCTTGTCCACGGTGAGCCGCATCCCAAGTCCGAATTCCGCGTTGTCTTCAAAAAGAGAATTCGACCACGCCGGACCGCGCCCCTCAGAATTCTTTGCCCATGGAGTGGTGGGGAGATTTCCGCCATAGATGGAACTGCATCCGGTCGCGTTCGCCACGAGCATCCGGTCCCCGAACAGTTGCGAGACGAGTTTCACGTAGGGTGTTTCGCCGCAGCCCGAACAGGCGCCTGAAAACTCGAACAACGGCTGGAGGAACTGCGACCCTTTCACCGAGTCGGTTTTGATTTCGCGGCGGTCCGCTTCCGGGATGGATAAGAAGAAATCAAAATTGACCCGCTCCGCCTCCCTCAGCGGTATCTGCGGCATCATGTTGATCGCCTTCAGGCGGGTTTCCGCCTTGTTTTTCACAGGACAGTATTCCACGCAGAGGGTGCATCCCGTGCAATCCTCGGGAGCCACCTGGACGGTGTATTTCTTCCCCTTGAATTCGGAGCCCTTGTAGTCCATCGATTTGAAGGTGTCCGGCGCGGCGTCGAGGGCGCCGGTGTCGTACACTTTCACCCTGATCGCGGCGTGCGGGCAGACCAGCGCGCACTTGTTGCACTGGATGCAGATCGACTCGTCCCACACGGGGATCTCGAGGGCGATGTTCCGCTTTTCCCAGCGGGCGGTGTCCGTGGGGTAGGTGCCGTCGGCGGGGAACGCGCTCACAGGGAGCGCGTCGCCTTTGCCGGCGATGATCCCCGCGGTGACGTTCTGCACGAAATCGGGGGCTTTGGCGGCTACCGTCGGGGGGAAGCCGGCCCTGCCCGTGGAGCGGGCCGGGACCTTCACCTCGTGGAGGTTCGCCAGGGTCTGGTTGACCGCTTCGAAATTTTGTTTGATGATCGCCTCGCCTTTTTTGCCGTATGTTTTTACTATAGAGCGTTTGATGGCGGCGATGGCGTCTTCCCTCGGGAGGACCTTCGAAAGGGCGAAAAAGCATGTCTGCATCACCGTGTTGATCCGCGAACCCATCCCCGTCTCGCGGGCCACCCGGTAGGCGTCGATGACATACAGCGAAAGTTTCCTGGAGATGATGACCTCCTGCACGGGCCGGGGCAGCCTGTCCCAGACTTCGTCGGGGCCGTAAACGCTGTTAACCAGGAACGTGGCGCCCGGGGCGGCGCCGGCAAGCATGTCCACCTTCTCCAGGAAGAACCACTGGTGGCAGGCCAGGAAGTTGGCGCTGTCCACCAGATATGGCGCATGGATGGGGGAGGGCCCGAACCGCAGGTGCGACGTCGTGGTGGAGCCCGATTTTTTTGAGTCGTACACGAAGAAGCCCTGCGCGAAGAGGCCGGTCTCTTCGCCGATGATCTTGATCGAATTTTTATTGGCGCTCACCGTTCCGTCCGCGCCAAGCCCGTAGAAGATCGCCCGGATCGTCTCCTCATTTTCGATCGCGAACGACGGATCGTAGGGGATGCTGGTCATTGTCACGTCGTCCTGAATGCCTACGGTGAAATGGTTTTTCGGCCGGTCGGCGTCGAGATGGTCGAAAACCCCCTTCACCATGGCGGGCGTGAATTCCTTCGAGGACAGGCCGTACCTTCCGCCGATGATCAGCGGGAACCCGGCGAACGGCAGCGCGCCCGCCATCTGAGACTCGCTGACGGCGGTGACCACGTCGAGGTAGAGCGGTTCGCCCGGACTGCCCGGTTCCTTCGTACGGTCCAGGACCGCGATGCGCGTCACGGTTTTCGGAAGGGCCGCGACGAAGCGCTCCGATGCGAAAGGCCTGTAAAGCCTGACCTTGAGGAGCCCGACGTTCCGCCCCCCCGAATTCAGGTGACTGACGGTTTCCTCCGCCGTCTCGGCGCCGGAGCCCATCATCACGATCACCGAGTCGGCGTCGTCCGGGCCGGAATATTCGTAGAGCCGGTACGACCGACCGGTGAGTTCGCCGAATTTCCGCATCTGTGTTTCAAAGATCTCCGGCGCCCGAAGGTAATACCCGTTGATCGCTTCACGGGACTGGAAGAAGACGTCCGGGTTCTGCGCCGTCCCGCGGATCACCGGCCGGTCCGGGCTCAGGGCCCTGGCCCGGTGTTCGAGCACCAGATTGTCGTCGATCATGCCCCGGATCTCATCGTCGGAGAGTTCGGAGATCTTGGAGAGTTCGTGCGAGGTCCTGAAACCGTCGAAGAAGTGCAGAACCGGGATGCGCGATGCGAGCGTGGCTGCATGGGCGATCAGCGCGAAATCCATCACTTCCTGGACGGAATTGGACGAGAGCAGGGCGAAACCGGTGTTCCGGGCGGTCATGACGTCGCTGTGGTCGCCGAAGATCGAAAGCGCGTGCGTTGCCACCGAACGCGCGGCAACGTGGAAGACGGCAGCGGTGAGCTCGCCGGCGATCTTGAACATGTTGGGGATCATCAGCAACAGGCCCTGCGACGAGGTGAACGTCGTCGAGAGGGCGCCCGTTTGAAGCGCGCCGTGGATGGTCCCGGCCGCGCCGCCCTCGCTCTGCATTTCGGTCACCGAGGGAACTGTTCCCCAGATGTTTTTATTGCCGAGGGAGGACCATTCGTCCGACAGCTCGCCCATGCCTGAGGAGGGTGTGATCGGGTAGATCGCGATGATCTCGCTGCATTTGTAGGCCACCATCGCCGCGGCTTCGTTCCCGTCGATCGTGGTCATGATTCGTGTCGCCTTCTGTTCGACTGTCCGTTTCATCAAGGGATATCCGGTGGTCAGATTTTAGTGAATTCCGCCCTGGGTTTTTTGCACACGGGGCATTCATCGGTTTTGTCGGAGGTGATGATGTACCCGCATCCCGGGCAGACGAAATAGGTGGTGCCGATCCTCCCCACCCTGTCCTGGGCGTCCTTCAGGAGTTCGACGTGGCGGTCCTCAACGGCCTGGATCATGGTGAACTGTTCAACCCCCTTCGTATAATTTTCCGTTGTGGCGGTCCGCAGGATGTTGGGATACATGGAGGTCTGCTCCAGCTCCTCGCTGCTCAGGGCCATCTTCAGGGTCTGCATGGTGGTACCCACAACGACCGAATCGTATTTCGGTTCCTCCGGCACGGTGTTGTTTTCGCGTAAAAGGGCGGCGTGAAGTTTCGCGTGTGTGCCCTCAGAGACGGAAAGCGCCCGGTAGAGGCCGGCCACTCCCCTGAATTTTTCCTTCTCCGCCCTGGGGACGAAGAGATCGTACATATGCTGGCGTTTAAGTGATACTCCGTACGCCGTCTGCAGGTTGTCGACGCTCACGAGTTTTTTTTCTTCTATGGGTTTTTCCGATTTCTGACAGCCCTGAGGAAAAACCAGCGCGAGGATCCCGAAACACGGGATGAGATACCATCCCCGGAACCGGGGCGACAGGTTCGTTGGATTTTTCATGTTGCCTGCTCCTTTCTGGACGGGTGTCCGGGCCCGGGGTAGGCGACCCCGGGTTGTACTCTGATGTGTATAACGCAAGATTCATTCCAGACCGGAAGGCCGATTCGGTGGAGACCCGTGGCATTTTATGCAGGGGAATGGCCATTTTTATCAACAATGAGATGATTTCCCCACTTTCACATCTGAAAACCCGATCGAATTGATTATCATTCTTGAGAGTTAAAACCTGTGTATCCAGCGGGAACGGCATAAATCGGAAGGATGGGAGACCGCGATACTGGCATAAAAGTTGAGCTTTTTACATGTGTAACACGCCTCGCATCATGAACGGTGGGGAGAACACGATGTCACTGAATATTGGAATACTGAAGGAAGATCCCTCGCGTGAACGCCGGGTCGGTCTCAGCCCGGCGGGCGTTCAGGCGCTAGTCGGCGAGGGGTGCGCGATCTTCGTGGAGCAGGGGGCTGGAGACTCCTCGCACTTCCTCGACGAGGAATACCAGAAAGTGGGTGCCCGGACGGTTTATACGCGGGACGAGGTTTTCGGCCGCTCCGACATTGTCCTGAAAATATCCTCTCCCGGCGAAGCGGACGTCCGGAACCTTCGACCCGGCCAGGTGCTATTTTCATTCGTCCACCTCGGAACCGCGAGATCGTCGATCATCGCCGAAATCCTCGGCAGAAAAATCACGACGATCGGTTACGAGCTTATCCAGGACGAAAAGGGCGAACTTCCCATCCTGATGACCATGAGCGAGATCGCCGGGCAGCTCTGCACCCAGATCGCCGCGCGCCTGCTGGGCAACGTCAACCACGGCAGGGGGATCATCATGGGCGGCGTGACGGGGATCCCGCCGGCGACCGTTCTGATCCTCGGGGCCGGCAACGTCGGGCGTTCGGCCGCCAGGATGGCCCTGGCCTCGGGGGCGGAGGTCATCGTACTTGACCGTGACCTCAGCCGGTTGCGGACGGTTGCCTCCGACACCGATCACCGGGTGGTCACCGGCCTTGTGAACGAATACAACCTGCGGAAGTCCGTCCGGTTCGCCGACGTAGTGATCGGGGCGATTCTCATCAAGGGGGAGAAGACGCCGCACATCGTCACCGAGGAGATGGTCCGGGGGATGAAACCCGGCTCCGTGATCATGGATATCTCGATCGACCAGGGTGGCTGCGTTGAAACAAGCCGCCCGACGACGCTCGAGAACCCGACCTATCTCCTCCATAATGTCATCCATTACTGCGTCCCGAACATTCCGGCCATGGTCGCCCGCTCGGCGACCTACGGGCTGACCAACGCGTTGCTGCCGTACCTGCTCGAGATGGCGCGAAGCGGCATCGAGACGGCGATCGGGCGGAACCGCGGGCTGGCGAGCGGGGTCTACACGCACGACGGCCTCTGCACGAATCCCGCGATCGCCAGGCGGTTCGAACTCGAGGCCGGCACAATCGGATCGGGCGGATCGGGCACCATCGGATCAAGACTGAACTGACAACGGACCATGCACTGGCTTGAACGCTACAAATCGAAACTCCGCACCGCCGAAGAAGCGGTGAAAATCATCCAATCCGGACAGCGTGTCTACGTCCACCCGGGGTGCGCCATGCCCGAGACCCTCGTGAACGCCATGTGCGCACGGTATCCCGAGGTGGAGAACGTCGAGGTCATCCACCTCCTGACGGTGGGCAAGACGGGCTACTCGAATCCGGAAATGGAGGGGCATTTCAGACACAACGCCCTCTTCATCGGGGCCAACGTGCGTAAGGCGGTCAATGAAGGAAGAGCGGATTTCACACCCGTGTTCCTCAGCCAGATCCCCGGACTGTTCTACCGCGGCATCCTGCCGATCGACGTCGCGATGATCCATGTATCGCCGCCCGACGAACACGGGTTCTGCAGTTTCGGCGTGGGGGTCGAGTGCACCAAACCGGCGACCGAGGTCGCAAAAACCATCATCGCGCAGGTCAACCCCAACATGCCCCGGACCCTCGGCGACTGCTTCATCCATGTGGACAAATTCACCTACGCCGTTGAGACCGACACGCCGCTTCGCGAGCTCCCCCAGGTGGACGGGAGCCTCACCCCGTACGAGAGCGACGTGTACGAAAAAATCGGGAAGAACGTCGCCGACCTGATCGAGAACGGGTCGACACTGCAGATGGGGATCGGGGCCATCCCGGACGCGGTCCTGAGATTCCTGCATTTTAAAAAAGACCTGGGGATCCACACCGAGATGTTCGCCGACGGGATCATCCGCCTGGTGGAAGAGGGCGTGATCACCAACGAGAAAAAAACCCTCCACCCCGGCAAGATCATCGCCTCGTTCGTCCTGGGGAACCAGCCGCTGTTCGATTTCATAGACAACAACCCGGTCATCGAATTTCATCCGTCCCAATACACCAACGACCCCTTCATTATAGCCCAGAACGACAGAATGGTGGCCATCAATTCCGCCATCGAGGTCGACCTCACCGGGCAGGTGTGCGCGGACTCCATCGGGCACTATTTCTACAGCGGTTTCGGCGGCCAGGTGGATTTCATCCGCGGGGCGGCCCGGAGCAGGGGGGGGAAACCGATCATCGCGCTCCCCTCCACCGCCAGGCAGGGGAGTCTCTCGAGGATCACGGCGCGCCTGGCCGAGGGGGCCGGGGTCACCACGTCGCGCGGCGACGTGCATTTCGTCGTCACCGAGTACGGGGTGGCCGATCTGTACGGCCGGACGATCAGGGAGAGGGCGAGGGCGCTCATCGACCTCGCGCACCCGTCGTTCAGGGAGGAACTGGAACGCTTCGCGCACGAACGGAAATACATTACCGTGGAAGAAAAGGACCTGGCATAACATGATACGCCCGCAGGAAGCGCTCGATTACCATTCCACCGGCCGACCGGGGAAATTGGAGGTCGTCCCGACAAAGGCATGCTCAACCCAGCGCGATCTGTCTCTCAGTTATACGCCCGGCGTCGCCGAACCGTGCAAGCGGATCGCGAGCAACCCGGAGGATGCCTATCTCTACACGACGAAAGGAAACCTGGTCGCCGTGGTGAGCAACGGGTCGGCGGTCCTGGGGCTCGGGAACATCGGGGCGGCGGCCGGAAAGCCCGTG
>DATEDB010000163.1:0-3668 GCA_035286625.1 Bacteroidota bacterium | reverse complement strand
GTTGCCCGTGAAACCGTCGCAGACGACCACATCGGCCCTGCCCCGGAGGATGTCCCTGCCCTCCACATTCCCGATGAAGTTCAGCCCGCTCGTCCTGAGCAGCGCGTGGGCCCCGAGGGCCGCCTCGTTTCCCTTGGTCTGTTCTTCACCCACATTGAGCAGGCCGACCGCGGGTTGTCCGATCCCGAACATCGCCGACGTGTAGATGCTGCCCATGATGCCGAACTCCAGGAGGTGACGCGGTTTGCAGTCGACGTTGGCCCCGGCGTCGACCAGGAGGCACACCCCCGAGGCGCTGGGGAAAAAAGCCCCGATGGTGGGACGCGATATGCCGGGGATGCGGCCGAGAATGAGCGTCGAGGCGGACATCACGGCCCCGGTATTGCCGGCGCTGACAAACGCGTCGGCGCGCCCCTCGCCCTGGAGCCGGAGTCCGACCGCGATGGAAGAATCCTTCTTCTGTTTCAGGGCCGCCGTCGCGCCGTCCTCCATCGTGATGACTTCCGAGGCGTGGACGACGGTCAGCCTGGCATCCTCCCGGCCCCGAAGGCCGGTGATTTCTTTGCGGAGAACATCCTGCGGTCCGACGAGGAGGATGTCCAGTCCCTCGGGTTGCCTGTCGAGCGCGTCGAGCGACCCCCGGACGATGTTGCCGGGCGCGAAATCCCCGCCCATCGCATCGACGGAGATCCGAATATGGGATGACGGAGTCGGCAAGACTTTGTCAGTGAGCCTCGTGCATTCCGCGCGGACGGCCCGGCATCGCCGGACCGGCGACCGATCCGGTGACGCGGCGAAAAGCCGGGATGGCTGTCAGGATTCTCTGGGTATGACGACCGACCGGCCGTTGTAGTACCCGCAGTTCGGGCACACGCGGTGAAGGAGTTTGTGCTCGTGGCAGTTGGGGCACTCGGCGGTGGAGGGCGCCGTGGCCTTGTAGTGCGTCCGGCGTTTCGCGCCCCTCGACTTGGAGTGTCTCCGTTTCGGGTTTGGCATATAAATGTGTCCTTGTGATGTTCAATGTTTCAAAAGTTTTTCGAGACCCTGCCACGGCAGGTTGGTCGTTTCCCGGCGGCAATGGCACGTCGTCGTATTCAGGTCCGATCCGCAGCTGCTGCACAGTCCCCGGCACTCCTCGCGGCACACGAGTTTCAGGGGCACCGACAGCAGGATCATCTCCCTGACGTCCGCGGCCAGGTCGATCACCGAAACATCGTGCGGCACGATCCGGACTTCTTCCGGTGGATACGCGGCGGCGTCCTGCTCATCGAACGCATAAACCATCGCGTATCCTGCGGCGATGTCCTGGTTGAAGACGTTCAGGCAACGGTCGCACGGAAATTCGCCTGTGGCGGAAATCTTCGTCCGGATGACGATCTGGCGTGCCGTTTTCTCGAGACGGACATCCACCGAGACGGGCGGGTGGAAATTGTCTCCAAGAAGGATGTCGGGAGGAGAAACAGTGAAGGAGTACTCGTGAGACCCCGCCGAAAGGCCTGAGACCCGGATCTTCAGTTTATCGCCGTTTCCCTGATCGGGTTTCATGCGCGGTCTCTCTCAGAAATGGGCTTAAAACCGGTAAAAACTGGACCTGGCTGCTTAAAAATTTTGCTTTTTGAGCAAAATCCACGAATAATATAGCGAATCAGGGCCCGAGAGTCAAGGTCCGCCCCCCGCCGGGTGGGCGGATCCGGTGCCGATCAGGATTGACCGTCGATTTTCTCCAGGAGTTCCTGTTCCACGAACTGTGTGGTTTCACGCAGGGCCTCGATGAATTTCGAGAAATCCTCCTTGTAGAGGAAGATCTTATGCTTCTCGTATTTCTCCTCGCCGAGACGCCGGCTTTCGGTGAGGACGATGTAGAGATCCTTCACCGATTTCGTCGACTTTACGTCGAAAAAGTAGGTCCGTTTACCGGCCCGCACCCTTCGCGAGAAGACGTTTTCCTGCACGGTGCCGGGCGATTCGGTTCCCCGGTGGTTCTCACTCTGTTCCATGCTGACTCCGGCTGTTGAGTGTATGTGGTTCGGTGTGGAGATTAATTCCTGATGACCGCGACTTTCGCGCTTCCCACCTCCGTGCCGTCCTGCGAGTAGGCCACGATCACATAGACACCCGAGGAGACCGGCCTGTTCGCGTCGTCGGTGCCGTCCCAGGTACCGATCCCGCCTCCCGGAGTGTTGAGCTCCCGGACGAGAGCGCCGCTCACGGTGAAGATTTTCAGGTACGAGTCCTCGACCAGGCCCCCGATGGTGGCCGGCCGGGGCGAGGGGACCTCGAAGGGGTTCGGATACACCTTGAGCTCTGAAAACGTCCTGGCGGGCGCGACCGAGGCGGTGGTGAGCGCCGACAGGCCCTTCTCCGTGCCGAAATAGACCGTCCCGGTGGAGGGGTCGAGCGCGATGGAGGCGACGTCGTCGTCCAGGAGTTTACCCCCCGTGTTCCCGACCGTGTAATTCTCCAGGATGGTCGTGCCGTCCTGGGACATGAGGAAGACCCCGCGTTTTGTCGCCACCCATTTCCGGTTCATCGGGTCCACGACCATGTCCTGGATGATCTGGTCTGACAGCGGGTGATAGGCGGCCATCGAGGAGTGCGGATTCAGCGTGTTGTACATAATCGTAATGCCCTGGTCTGACCCCACCCAGAGGTCGCCGTACCGGTCGATGGCGAGCGACCACACGAAGTTGCTCCGGAGGCCGTCGTCGGTCGTCATCTTCCCCCACCCCCCCCGGGTACCGGGCAGGGTCCTCGATTCGTTGTAATAATAGAAACCGATCGGGTTCACGGGTTCGAACCGGCTGTAGTTGGCCAGCCACTTGGTCCCGTAATCGTCGATCACGACGTCCGTAAAAATCCGAAGCGGCGTCCGGGTGATGCATGTTCCGTTCGGAGGGGGAAGATCATACACGCAGCCCGTGAGGTACCCGAGGTTTCCGTCGGCATGGAGCCGGACGAGCGAGGTGTCCCCCGGGGGCGTCCGCGGAGTCACCCACGTGACGCCGCTGCGGTCGGTGGCCACGCCGCCCACGACCACGAAGGACGGGTCGGAGAGAGTCGGCTGGAGTCCGTCGGAGGTGTTCAACACCCGCTCGATGTCGTTGTTCCCGTTTACGACGGCCAGACCGCCCCCCCAGGACGAAATATACTTGATGTTCCCCGGCCCCGTGGCAACGATGTAATACTCGTCGTTCCCCAGGCCGGGGTACGACGCCGACGTGTAGGAACGCCATCTATTCCCGTCGAAGCTCATGAACCCTTCCCCGTTCCTGCTGCCCGTCCCGGCCCAGAGCCAGCCGTTGTCATCCACCGCGACGCTGACGAACTTGCTCGAAAACGGCCCGGGGGGTAAAAGGACGCCCGTCACCCCGGCCGTCCCCCCCGCACCCGGACACGCCAGGAAGGCCAGGGCCCCGCCGTTCGCGCTGCCGAGGAATTCACCGCCGGGGGAAACGCAGCTCAGGATGTAACCCGGAGCCCCCGCCACGATGTACGCGTCGCCGGCGGTGTCCAGCACACCGATCCCGTCGGGGGTAACGAACAGGGCGCGGGCGCACCCTGCGCCCGGAGCGGTCATGCCGAGCACGTTCAGGGTTTCGGATCCCGTCACCACCCGCCATGACGCGCCGTCGAGGACGGCGATCCCGGCGGAGGTGGCCGCGTACAGG
>DATEDB010000162.1:0-6522 GCA_035286625.1 Bacteroidota bacterium | reverse complement strand
ATCAGCGGTCTCGCGATGAAACAGATTACGGGAACCGGCAGGAGTTGTGGCTTCCGCGACCAGTTCCAGGACCGAGTAATCGTCATCACCCCAGTTCAGGGCATAGACGGCGTCTCCGTCGCAGTCATTGGAGGGAAATCTGTCTGCGACCTGATTGGTGGTATAGAACAGATATCTCATGATCCCCTCCGGCGAGTGTCCGGGTACGGTTTCGAAGACGTCGAGGATTCCGCCCTGGGAAAGAGCGTCATGAAACGTCCAGGCGGTGTAGAGCCTTCCCATTTCCTCCTCGTAGATGTCGGCCGGCTCGTTGTTCCACCAGAACGGCGGATGGATGTCATTGTGCGCGTGCGCGGGGACGCCCATGTCTCCGAGCAGATGCGTGATTCTCCCGATGACTTCCCAGGCGATACGGTCCCGCACGTTCTGCGGTGCGATGATATTCAGCGGGAGCCGGTCGGGCACGGTTGAGGGGGTCTGCCACCGGCCCGCGATGTCGAGGAATCCGGTGATCCGGCAGCGGCCGTCCCTGTAGAACTCCGTCAGTTTGTCGTACTCGAAGCCGATCTCACCGCTGTGGAATATCGACTCGGTCCCCCCGTCCTGCGCGTAGAAGTGCGCGATCCCGGCAGGCCAGGTCAGTTTGGCGGTCCACCCACCGTAGGTGCCCGGCAGCACGTATCGCAATGATTTCTGGTAGGCGTTCTGGTAATTCCCGCAGGTGAGATCGCAGATTTCTATCGTGGAGTTATCCCCCCGGTCGGCATCCCAGAAATGTGACGCGCTGAAATAGGCGATGTCCAGGCCGGGGATGAGGTCGCCGTAGTGGTAGACCGGGTCCTCGCAGTCCTCACGGTACGCGCCGGCGGTAATCGTCCCCTCGGTGAATTGGAAGCCGTCGCAGTTCCCCGACTGCGTGCCGATGTGTGCGGGGAAATGGCTCCCGGTGAGACCGGGGTAGCTGTTCAGGAACAGGCTCATTGCCTCGATGGCGAGATACTGGTGCACGTATTCCTTGTGCGCTCTCACCTCGGCGATGGAGAACCAGACGAGTGTGAGTATGGCAAGGATCCTGGTGATTGTTGTCCGGTGCATGGTTGCCTCCCTTGTGTGTTTCTGGATATTGGCGATCCGGCGGATCGGTGTGATGAGGTGATGGAATTATCCCGGGAGGGGGAGGGGAGGAATTCGGCTGCGGAGCATCGTCGTACGGAAGTATGGGATCCGGATCCCGCACATGGCGATCGAATCCGACAAACCTGGCGTATCTGAGAAATCCTACGAAGCTAAATTAACCCGTTGAATCCTGTGAATCAAGGGGGAATGGATGGGGTATTCCGCCCGAAGGCTCGCCTGATCGACGACGACTCGGGGACCGTGACTCAGTCGGCGATCGGGAAGGAAGGATCGAGGTCGTAGGGGATGTCGGCGGTTCGCTCGCGCAGTCCGGACAGTCCGGCTGGCATGACAGCATACTTCGTCATGAACGAATCCCGGATCGCAGGCGTCGCGGAGCCCAGCACCGATGAGATTTCGCCGAACAGGTCCTTTGCCGCCGTCTTCATTTTGCTGATGTCGACTTTGTATTTCCGGGGATAGGCGTCCGCGACGACGGCCTTTCGTTCCATGAAGTAATTGAACTGAATCGCCGCCCCGATCGCGTACGCGTCAACGAGGCCGAAGCGCAACGCCCGCAACAGGGACGACAACCCGGTAGGATAGAGAGACGTCTCAAGTTTCCGGTCGAGAGTGCCCCTGTCGGCCAGATACTGCAGGCCGGCGAGGCCGGCGGCATCGGCCCGGGCCTCCTGCAGGGCGTCCAGGGCCCCGCCCGAAGTCGAGGCCTGTCCGCCGGCGGCCGTATCTGCCCCGCGACGATCGAAACGATGGCTGAGCTCGTGCATCATCATGTGGAGGAAAAAGGCGTTGAACGAGGTGGCAGCCGCCTGGTCCGGATTTATCAATGAATCGGCGATCGGTCGCTGGATGAGTGTAAACTTGGCTTCGTGGACGTTCCTGAGGAGCCTCGTCAGGGAGACCCGCTCCCCCGCCGTCCTGATGTCGGAGGGGAGCCGGACCGCTGTGCCAACCGCCCCGTACCGCGAACCGCCCCCGAGGTAGACCGCATCGTCCACCCGGAGCGTCATTCCGCCTGTGGCATCAGCCCGCCCCCCCGGCGTCACAGCCAGGTATTTTTCGACGGCGTCAATATGCTTTTCAAGGAGCTTCATCCGGGCCGTTGCCCGGGCATTCCGGATACTCACGACCGCCTCGAATCCTTTTTTGTAATGGAATAGACCGTCCACCGACCTGGTGGAAGGTGCGATCATGACATTGATGGGACCGTCGGATGCCATGATGGCATCTTCGGCCGCCGCATACCCGTCGTCGGTGAACGCGTCGGCGATCGCGGCGAGAGCGTTCCGCGACGTGGTGTCTGTGACGAGCTGCCCGGCGCGCCGGAGCGCCTGCGAAGCGGGAGTGAGAAGGTCTGCGTACTCGGTGTGATAGGGAACCGTCAGCAGGCCGCCCCCGGAGTCGCGCCGGATGACGTACAGGGGCCCGGCCGCCTTTTGTTGTTCGGGGCCGGTGAGGCCGATGAACCAGGCCCCCCACTCGCTCCGATCCATGTCCTCAGGGTAGATGGTGCCGCGGGATGGTTTCACCGCAGGGACGCCGCCGATGAAGGCCCGGAATCGGTCCGCCACCGACCACGGGCCCAGATTAATCGAAAAATATCTCAGCCGCGCCCGTCCGTCCCGGGAGGTGTCCGACCGGAGGACCGCGAGGAGCGAGTCGTTGCCCCGCCAGACCTGGCGCAGGTAGATTTTTTCCGCGACCCGGGCGGCGCCGATGATCTCTGCCAGTGCCTGGCGGTCGTTTTTTCCGAGGACGGAGAGATTGGCCGTGATCACCGCGGGGGCGAACAGTTTCAGGCGGTGCTGAACTGTGGAAACGTCGGTCAGGTCTTCCTGAGCGAAACCCGACACCCGGGCGATGGTCAGCAGACCGACGAGGGCTGTGCCGAACGGGAGCGCGACTCTCATCCGATGTTGCCGAGGCTGGATTTCAGTTTTTCCATCGTCGATTTGAACGAATCCAGTTTTTTCCGTTCCTGCTCGACGATCTGCGGAGGGGCCTTATCCACGAAGCTTGTATCCCGGAGTTTCTTCTCGGTATTTGAGAACATCGCCGTCGCGCGGACGAGTTCCTTCTCGATACGGTTTCTCTCGGCGTCGAGGTCGATCAGCCCCCCGAGCGGAATAAACATTTCTCCCCCGGGGACGACGGCCGAAGCCGATTGGGGAGGTTTCTTCCCCGACCCGTGTTTTCGTATTTCGGAAACACGTGCGAGCCTGCGGAAATAGCCCTCGTATTTCACCAGGACGCCGCTCATCGCCGGGTCGGTGAATCTCACCAGCAGCGTGATTTCCCGCGAGGGCGGCACCGAAAGTTCGCCCCGGATATTCCTGATACTGTTGATGCACTCCTGGACGAAACCCATGTCCCGTTCGGTCCCGCGGTCGACCCGGGCGGGGTCCCCGGCCGGATACGCATCCACCATGATCGATTCGGACGGCCTCCTCCGGCGGAGGTTCTGCCAGAGTTCCTCGGTGAGGAAAGGCATGAACGGATGGAGGAGTTTCAGTGTTTCCTCGTACATAAACATCGCGCGCCCCATGACCGCCGTCTTGACGGCGGCCGGTTCGTCCCCGTATATCCGCCCCTTGAGCATCTCGATGAACCAATCGCAGAAATCATGCCAGAGGAAATCGTAGAGGATCCTGGCGGCGGTGTTGACGTCGAATTTCCCGAGCGCGTCGTTGAGCGCGATGGCGGTTGAGTTGAACCGGGAGACGATCCAGCGATCGGCGAGGTCCGAGTGGGCATCGAGTCCCTCCGGTCCGGAGGGTGAGGCGGCTGTTTCCCGGGCGTTCATCAGGAGAAATCTTCCCGCGTTCCAGATTTTATTGGCGAAGTTCCTGCCGAGCTCGCACCGGTCGTTGGAATAGAGGACGTCCTGGCCGAGGGGCGCGAGATAGGCGATCGTGAACCGCAGGGCGTCGGCGCCGTACTCGTCGATGACTTCGATCGGGTCGGGGGAATTTCCCAGGGATTTGCTCATCTTGCGTCCCTGCGCATCCCGGATGATGCCCGTGAAATACACATTCCTGAACGGAATGATGGAGCCGTCGCCGGTGCGGGGTGATCCGTCCGGACGCGGTATCCCCCCGGTGACTTCGAGGCCCGCCATGATCATCCTCGCCACCCAGAAGAAGATGATGTCCGGTCCGGTCACCAGCGTGTCGGTGGGATAGAAGTACCGGAGCTCCGGAGTGTCGTCCGGCCAGCCGAGCGTCGAAAAGGGCCACAGCCACGATGAAAACCAGGTGTCCAGCACGTCCTCGTCCTGCCGGAGGTTCCCCGATCCGCAGTGCGGGCACGCATCGGGTTTCGTCCGCGACACGATCGGTTTGCCGCACTCCAGGGTGCAGTGGTCGTCCCCCACGCAGTACCAGACGGGTATCCGGTGCCCCCACCAGAGCTGCCGGGAGATGCACCAGTCCCTGATATTGGTCATCCAGTGTTCGTAGGTTTTCACCCAGCGGTCCGGATAAAACCGAATCTCCCCGCGCTGGACGACCGCAAGCGCCCGCTCGGCAAGGGGCTTCATCCGGACGAACCACTGGTCTGAGAGGTACGGTTCGATGACGGTGTCGCAGCGATAACACCTGCCGACATTGTGCGTGTGGGGCTCGGTTTTCACCAGGAATCCGCCGGCGGTGAGGTCCGCCACAACCGCTTTCCGGGCGTCGAACCGGTCGAGCCCCCGGTATTTTTCGGGGACGAGGTCGTTCGTCGTCGCCGAGACGTCGAAGATGGACAACGGCTCCATCCTGCGTTCCACCGGCGCGCTCTCATTATACCGCTGGCAGATGAGAAAATCGTTCGGGTCGTGAGCGGGGGTGACTTTCACCATGCCCGTACCGAACGCCACGTCCACGGATTCGTCGGCGATGACCGGGATCCCGCGGCCGGCGAGCGGCAGGGTTAGTGTCTTCCCGATGAGGTGGCGGTATCGCTCGTCGGAGGGGTGAACCGCGACAGCCGTATCGCCGAGCATGGTTTCCGGACGGGTCGTGGCCACAATCGCCCGTTCGTCGGAACCGGTGACCGGGTAGGCGATATGCCAGATGTGACCCTGCACCTCGTGGTAATTGACCTCGTCGTCGCTGATGGCGGTATGGTCTTTCGGGCACCAGTTGACGATATACTTGCCCCTGTAGATAAGGGATTTCTCATGGAGGCGGACGAACATTTCCTGGACCGCCCGCGAGAGTCCCTCGTCCATGGTGAACCGCTCCCGCTCCCAGTCGCAGGTGGCCCCCAGCCGGCGCAGCTGGCGGATGATGGTTCCGCCGTATTCTTTCTTCCACTCCCAGACCCTCGCGACGAATTTTTCCCGGCCGAGCGCGTGCCGGTTGGTGCCCTCCCCGGCGAGGGATTTTTCCACGACGTTCTGTGTGGCGATCCCGGCGTGGTCGGTCCCCGGCATCCACAGGGTTTCGTATCCCTGCATCCTTTTCCAGCGCACGAAAACGTCCTGGATGGTATTGTTCAGAACGTGGCCCATCGTCAGAATCCCGGTGATGTTCGGGGGGGGGATGACCACCGTGTAGGGGGTTTTCTCCGGGTTCGGCCTGGCCCGGAAGAGGCCCGCGCGTTCCCAGTGAGCGTACCAGCGCTGTTCGACCTCCCCGGGGTTGTATGTCTTGGCTAATTCGGTCATCGGTGTCGTTGCACTGAGGCGGATTCTGAAGTGTCCCTGCGGGGAAATTCAGAGGAAAAGTCCTGACAACGTTGAAGATAAGGGTTTTTTGGTGTCCGCGCAAAGGCGGGGAGCGGGGGAGCTCACCGCACGGTGAACCAGCGTTCGGTGGTGGCGGCGTTTCCCACCATATCGGTCATCACCAACCGCAGAAGGTGCCTTCCCCGGGGGAGTTTCCGGGCCGCCGAGTAGCGGGCGCGGCTGTGCTCACCGTCGTATTCCGGGATGACGACACTGTCGGCGATCGTCGCCACGGAGCGGTCGAGATCGGTCCCGGAGAGATTGTCGGCGTACCTGAAACTGAAGGTGGGTTTACCGCCGCTGACCCGCACCCTGAGCAGACCAATCGTCGGAGGAGTCCCGTCCTCCATGAGAGCGACTTTTCCCAGCGTGGTTGTGAGCAGTCCGGACACCGTTCCCGGAGGATCGATGCCGGTGGACGGCAGGATGCTCCAACCCCTGCCGGTCCTGAAGTATGTTCTCAGCAGTTTCCGGTCGCCCTCCCCGGCCGGGAGAAATACCCTGATACCCCCGTTCAGGAGGATATCCTCCGGTTCGAACCTGTAGACGGTCCGGCCGGCACTCACCCCGGTTGTGACGGTGAAATGCAGCGGGCGGAAAACGGCGCCTGAATCAAAGGATACCGAAAATTCGGGATCGGCCGAGGAGAACCTGCCGGCCCGGTCCGGGGG
>DATEDB010000161.1:0-2296 GCA_035286625.1 Bacteroidota bacterium | reverse complement strand
TACAGGACCGGGCGCGGCAGGATCGTCATCCGCGCGAAAGCCTCCATCGAGACCGGCAGGGGTGAGCGCCAGTCGATCGTCGTCACCGAAATTCCCTACATGGTGAACAAGGCGGGCCTCATCGAAAAGATCGCCGACCTGGTGCGAGACAAGAAACTCGAGGACATCTCCGACATCCGGGATGAGTCCGACCGCGACGGCCTGAGGGTCGTCATCGAATTAAAACGCGACGCCAACGCCCCCGTGGTGCTCAACAACCTGTACAAACACACCCAGATGCAGACCACCTTCGGAGTGATCGCGCTGGCGCTCGTGGATGGACGCCCCCAGATCCTGACGCTGAGGAAGATAATCGACCACTTCATCGCGCACCGCAACGAGGTGGTGGTGAGGCGGGCGAAGTACGAACTGGACCAGGCGGAAAAACGCGCGCACATCCTCGAGGGCTTCAAAATCGCGCTGGACAACATCGACGAGATCATAAAACTCATCAAAAAGTCGAAGGACGTCCCATCGGCCCAGGAGGGGCTGATGAAGAAGTTCAAGCTTTCAGAAATTCAGTCGAAGGCGATCCTGGACATGCGCCTGCAGAAGCTCACAGGCCTCGAACGTCAGAAGGTCGAAGAGGAGTACAAGGAAGTCATCAAGCTGATCCAGCAGCTGAATTCGCTGCTGGCCGGAAAAAATCTGCAATTGCAGATGATCAAGAACGAGCTCCTGGAAATCCGGAAGAAGTACGGCGACGCGCGGCGCACCGAGATCGTTTACAAGGCGGAGGAATTCAGCGTCGAAGACATGATCGCCGAGGAAGACGTTGTGATCACCATCAGCCACACCGGCTTCATCAAGCGGACCCCGGTCTCCGGTTATCGCCGGCAGGCCAGGGGCGGCCGCGGCGTGGCCGGGGCGTCGACCCGCGAGGACGATTTCATCGAGCACATGTTCATCGCCTCGACCCACAACTACATCATGTTCTTCACCGACGCGGGCCGGTGTTACTGGCTCAAGGTGCACGAAATCCCCGAGGTCGGGAGGGCGGCGAGGGGAAAGGCGGTCATCAACCTGGTGTCGATCAAGCCGGGGGAGAATATCGCCTCGTTCGTGCCGGTGCAGGAATTCGCCGAAGATAAATACGTGGCGATGGTGACCCGAAAGGGCCAGATCAAGAAAACGAGACTGTCGGAGTACTCGAACATCCGGAAGAACGGCATCACCGCGATCGCGATGAAGAAGGGAGACAGGCTGGAGGACGTGAAACTCACCGACGGCTCGCACCACATCGTTATCGGCACGAAAAACGGGATGGCGATCCGGTTCGACGAATCCGAAGCCAGGCCGATGGGCCGGACCGCGGCAGGGGTCAGGGCCATCAACCTCGGCAAGAGCGACGTCGTGGTAGGCGCCGTGGCCGTGCGCCGTGAGAAGACGTCGATCCTGGTGGTGTCCGAGCACGGCTTCGGGAAACGGAGCGAACTCGAGGAATACCGGGTGAGCCACCGGGGCGGCAAGGGCATCTTCACGCTGAAGGCCACGGAAAAAACCGGCACCATGGTGGCGATCAAGGAGGTGCTCGAAAACGACGACATCGTGCTCGTCACTGCCAGGGGCATCATCATCCGTCAGCCTGCGAAATCGGTGCGGCTCTCCGGCCGGAACACGCAGGGCGTGCGGCTGATCCGCCTGGAGGCGGGCGATCACACCGCGGCCGTGGCCATCGTGCGCTCCGAGGAGGATGAAAACGGGGGCAACGAACTTCTCGGGGGAGCGGAGAAAACCGGCGGAAAGAACGCGCCCCACCCCGCGCAGATGACGCTGGATGAGCGGGCGAAGGAGGCAGGGAAAGAAACCGGCGCCGGGCGGAAACCGAAATCGGGTGACACAACCGGGAAGGTCGCGCCGGCGAAGGGGGTCGAACCGAAGGCCGGCGGCGGGGGACCCGGGAAAAAATCCGGAAAGAAATCCCGGAGGGGCTAGAACAGAACGTTCAGGATGGCGATGACGCGCCGCCCGATGATGGAGCCCCCGAAAATCTCGTAGTGAGTGCGGTCGAGCAGGTTCCCCACGTTGATTCCAGCCGAAAAATTCCTGGTGAACCGGTATGACGCCGACAGGTTCACAAGCGTGTAGGCGTGTATCTTTCCCTGGTATATCCCCGCGGCCCAATCGAAAGACGGAATGTATTTCGCCGTGACGTTGGCGCTCAACCCGGCCGGGTTGATGTAAGTGATGCCGCCGTTCAATTTGTGCTTTGGCGCGTTTGGCAAAAGGACGTCTTTTTCGCCTTTTTCCAGGACGG
>DATEDB010000160.1:0-4186 GCA_035286625.1 Bacteroidota bacterium | reverse complement strand
ACTCGTCCTGCGCGCGAGTGTCGCTCCTTCGGGGGGATCCGGTCCAGTCGCCTTCATTGTCAGGATTCCCTCGGATCCGGCGCAGCTCGACGATCTCGCCGATGGTGCCCGGGAGATCGACGACAGGATGCGGGAAACCCTCCGGCGCTGGAACCCCGATGTTCCCCCCGCTCCGCCCGGCGGAGTACATCTCGCAGGCGCGTACGGGGATTTCATCGCCGCCTCGGTGCGCATCATCGATCAGCTCAGGGACCTGAGGCCGGACGCGAAGGCGGACGGTGTGCCCCCTGGATCCCGGGTACTCCCGGACGTAGTGGACGAACACTTCCTGATGGAGTCCGAGATGTATTCCGGCCGGGAGAAGGAGGCCCGCGCGAGGCTCGAAAACGTCTGGCGCCTCGAGAATGACCGGGGCCTGATCGTGGGCGCGGGAGGTGAATCCAACATGAAGGAGATGGCGGCGGCAGTGTATTCCCTCTGCCGGCACGCCGAACTCGGCGGGGACTGGAAATATTTCGACGAGCTGTACCCGGACGCCTACAACGCGCTGAACTCACTGAGGGAGATCCGGGACAGGGAGGCCGTGACCGGATCCGAGAGCGGAAAACGCAACCTCCTGCCGCCGGGATCCCTGGGACCCGGCTGGGAGGGTGACCGGCCCGAACTGACTAACACGCTCTGGACACTGATGGCCCTGAAGGCCATCCTGGAAGTCTCAGACCGGCTCTTCCTCCCGAAAAAATCCGAGATCAGGGAATTCTACGGACAGCTCCGGCTGGCCTTCATGCTTCATGCCCGCGAAGGTCTTCGCGATCATCCCGGGGGATTCGGCTACCTCCCGATGACGATCGGACCGGCCGCTGAGGCGTTGCGACCGCAGTCTGCGCAGGGCACGATGGCGGCCGCCCTCACACCCGGGCTCCTCTTCAGGCCGGAAGACGCGTTCGTGGGGGGATTTCGGAAACTCATGGAAGCGGTAACCGAGGAGGACGTCCCGGTGGGTACCGGACCCGGGTCCCCGGAATCGTACCGGCCCGAGGACGCGGCGCTGATGGGGCAGTATGCCATCTGGGCCAACCTGCCGGAACTGGCGCGAAAATATTTCGCCGGATTTCTCAACCACGCCTCGCCGGTGTTCACATGGTCCACCGCGCAGGAACTGGCCGGACCTGATTCCCCCGGTTCCCGGCCCCCGGGGGGTCCGGGACTCAACCTCCGCGCGACCGCCGAATGCATCCGGTACCTGCGCCACATGATGGTCTTCGAGGACCAGGAGGTGCTTCGCCTTCTCGATGGCGTCGCGGAGGCCGACCTGACCGACTATAAGCCCCTCGAGATCAGTGACACCCCGACGCGGTGGGGACGGGTGAGTATCGCGCTGGAGCCGGTGGATAAGCGCACCTGGACGATCCGTTACTCGCGGGTGCCGGTGAACCAGGCGAAGGCACCGCCCCTGAAATCGGTCGAACTCCCCCGGGTCCTCGCGCCGAATTTCAGGTTCGACACGGTAACGGGGTCAAGCGCCATCAAGAACGGCCCGCGGGTCATCGTCGACGGGGCCTCTCTGAAGTGGGAGGCCACCCTCAGGAACCTCATGCGCTGACCGGTCTTTCGGGGACGGGGGGGGCCGGATGTCCCGCAACCGGTCGATGAATGTGGAGAGGCTATGGATCAGGAACGACAGAAAAAAGCGGTGGAGGAGTTCTTCGATGCCGATACGGGATGGCAGGGTGGATTGTATCGATCGGGGGATGACCATTTCAGTCTTCTCACCGAGAGGAGGAAGGAATATGTCCTGGCGATGCTCCGCGAGATGATCCCCGAACCGGGGGGGCGCGCGGCCGACGTGGGATGCGGATCCGGCGTGTACCTTCCCGATCTTTCGGCGATGGGCTTCAGGACCTTCGGGATGGACCTCTCGGCGGAGATGGTCCGCGTGTCCCGGGAGAAGGCGGGCCCGGCGGGCCGCGGCGCCTGCGTCCTCCAGGGCGATGTCGAACGTCCCCCGTTCAAGTCGGGTGTCTTCTCCCTCGTCATCAGCGTGGGCGTTCTCGATTACCTGCTGGACGATCACCACGCGCTGTCGGAACTTCACCGCATCCTGGTCCCGGGCGGCCTCCTCCTGCTCAACGTCCGGAACATCAGCCCCCTGACCTCCCTGCCGCACACCCTCAAGAGAAACCTGCGCGACATCGTGTGGGGACGGTGGTTCGAGCAGAGAAAGAAGGTCGCGATTCAGACCGAATGGATCCGGAAGACCCATGGGTGGAATTATAAAAAATACCGGCTGAAGCGATACGAAAAAATCGTCGCTGGTTACGGCTTCACGCTGCTCAGGTTCAGGACGTTCGGATTCAACTTCACCCCGATGAAAATTATCGGACTCTCATTCGAGCGGGCCGGCGAAATCGAACGGGGGATCGAACGGGCCATTCACAACGGGGGGGTGCCGCTTTGCAGATATTCGGGAATGGCCTACATCGGCCTGTTCAGGAAATCCTGAGATGACCGAACGAGCGGGGCAGAAAAAAGGGGTCAGGGAGTTTTTCGATTCCAGTCCGGGCTGGAGGGGGGATTTCTACCGGGAACCGGACGACCCTTTCGGTCAGCTCCTCGTCCGCCGGAAGCGTCACGTCATGACCCTTCTGCGCCGCCACATCGATCCCTCGCATGGACTCGTCTTCGACGCGGGCTGCGGTCCGGGCGAGTACCTCGCCGCAATGGCGCGGGAGGGTGCGAGGGTCTATGGCATGGACGCCTCCGAAGAAATGCTCCGTGCCGCCGCAGTGTCTGTCGCCGGATCGTCGGACCCGGGCAGCGGACCCCCGATCGTCCGCGGGGACATCGAGCGCCTCCCCTTCCGCGCGGGGAGATTTTCGGCGGCTCTCTGTATCGGCGTCCTGGGATATCTCGAGTCCGACCGCCCCGCCCTGTCGGAACTCCATACCCTTCTCGAATCCGGGGGATACCTGCTGGTGAATGTCAGGAACCTGAACGCGCTGACCTCCTTCCATTACACGGGACGGCTCAAACTGCGGTACCTCAGGAGGGAGGGGTGGAAACGCCTCCGGTCGGCCGTCTCGTTGCCGACACACGGGGAACAGAGAGGTTGGAAGAGTCGCGCCTACAACCTCCGGAAATTCGAGCGTGTCATCCGGGACTCGGGGTTCGAGCGGGTGGAGGCGGTGACGTTTGGATACGAATTGAAGGTCCTGTCGCTGCTCGGAGTGAGGGGCACACTCCGAGTCCGGATCGAGATTCTCGTAGAAAACATCATGATGGCGCTCCCGTTCGGCGCGGGGCGGTACGCCGGATGGGGTTATATCGGAGTGTTCAGGAAGGTGCCCCGTGCCTGAGGATTCAGAACCTGGTGCCCTCCTCGTTGAAGATGGCAATCCCCTTGTTCGTTCCGATCCAGAGATTACCCCTGCTGTCGTAGACCAGCGCCGTCACGGAGTTGTCGGGCAATTCCGGCGTTGTGGACGTGGTGAAGGTGGTCCATGTCGTATCGCTCAGGCGGACGAGGCCCTGATCGGTACCGAACCAGCGCACGGATCCCAGGTCGGTTGTGACCGCGTGGATCTCCCCGGCGGGCAGTTTACCGCCGGTGTTGGTGTTCGTGTAATGTTTCCACTCACTGAGTTCCTTGTTGAAGCTTGTGACTCCAACCAGCTTCGCCATCCAGAGCGTGCCGGCGCGGTCGAACGTCATTGAGTTGATCTTGTAATTGTATTGCGTCGGGAGTGTGAAGGCTGTCCAGTCGCTGACCCTGTCGTCGTACATCGCGAAGCCGTCCTGCGTGCCGAACCATACCGTGTTGTCGTTAAAATTGATAGCGCTGGCATAGACCTGGTTCGAGGGGATGGTCGGGGCGGTGTACGTCAGCCATGTTCCGAACTCCGGGTCGTTCAGACTGGGAATGAAGCGGCTGATCCCGAACGTGGTCGAGACCCAGACGTCCCCGTTGACCACCTTGTCGGCCGAGATCGACTGAACGTTGTAATAGGTGATGGTCGGAACATTATAGGTCGTCCAGACGGCGCGCGTGGCGCCCTCCCTGAAACGTTTCACCCCGCCGCCGTCAAGCCCGAACCAGATCGTCGCGCCTTTTCCGGTTTCGATGTAATTGACTTTGTACCGCGATTGAACGCCGTCGGGACTGTATCGGAGGGAGTCCCGGATCCTG